>JAGVJS010000288.1 GCA_020051025.1 Sphingobium sp.
CGCACGGCACGGAAGGCGGTCAGCGCGGCCAGGGTGCGTGCGCCGACCTGCCGGTCGACCTTGAGGTCGGGATAATCCTTCTGGTTGCGATTGAGTGCGTTGAGCGCGCGCTGGAGAAAGCCGGTCGCGGTCGCGACGCCCATATTGACGCCGGTATCGAACAGTTCCGCCGCGATAGGCCCGCTCATTTCCGCGATGAAGGCATAGCCCGGCCGCTCCCAGTAGAGACGGCGATAGATGGCCTCCGCAACGCTGCGCGGCAGCGCCTTCATGTCGCCGACATAGCCATTGGCGCGGGCAACGCTGAGCGTGATGCCCATATTGGTGGGACCACCGCGATCGGCGGGATGATCGCTATAGCCGCCTTCGCGGGCAATGACTTCGTCGATCAGGTCGTGAATGTCCATGTTACGCCTCCTGTACGGGAAAGAGGTGAATCATTTATCCCATATGGTTCGTTGTAGGACAGGGGGAATGTGAGCGTCGACGCCGCCTGTCATTTGCGCGGCTTGCGACGGTTCGGCTTGGGTGTGACGGCGATGCGGCGCTTCATCCAACGCTGGATATGCGTGAAGCCGAGGTGCAGAACCACCAGCAGGATGGCGCCCAGGGCAGCCCCGGTCATCATGTACACTGGACTGCCCTTCCCGCTATCGCCGGATCAAGCGATGGGAGACACTCTTCGTTTCTATGTTGCAAGGCAACGCTCTGTCGCGCCGCTGGGTGCATGGCGCAAGGGAAGGCTGGTTTCACGGCTGTTGCATGATCCCGGTCGTGCTTGCGTCCGGGAATTTCCGGCGTCCGTCTGTCGACGGTGGCTGCTTCCGAAAATTTTGGTCGGGACGAGAGGATTCGAACCTCCGACCCCCACACCCCCAGTGTGATGCGCTACCAGGCTGCGCTACGTCCCGACCGGAGGGCGCCCAATAGGGGGCGCGAAAGAAAAGCGCAAGTGCTCAATCGCACCTCTTCCACACTTTGTCTCAATCCCTAATCATATTGCCTCTTGCCCCCCATCTATGTTAGCCGCCCGCCCTTGATCCGTGCGTGCCGAACCGGCGTGCGCGACCGACAGAAAACAAGGCAGTCCCACCCATGTTCATTACCCCAGCCTTTGCCCAGACCGCGGGCGGGCAAGCCTCCGGCGCCGGAATCCTGGTGCAGATGGCGCCGCTGGTCCTGATCTTCGTGGTCTTCTATTTCCTGCTGATCCGTCCGCAGCAAAAGAAGATGAAGGAGCATAAGGCCAAGATCGACGCCGTGAAAAAGGGCGATCAGGTTCTGACCGGCGGCGGTCTGGTCGGAAAGGTCGTGCGCGTGGACGAGATTTACGCCGACATCGAACTGGCGCCGGGCATGAAGGTCAAGGCGGTCAAGTCGACCCTGACCGACGTGATCGACCCGACCGCCGCCAAGCCCGCGAACGACTGAGCCACCCCATGCTGAACTTCTCGCGCTGGGCGATCGCCGCGATCATCCTGCCGCTGGCGATCGGTGTGTTGTGCGCCGTGCCCAGCTTCCTGCCCGACGCCACCGTCGCGCAGCTCCCCCGCTTCATGCAGACGCGCGTGAACCTGGGCCTCGACCTATCGGGCGGCAGCCATCTGCTGCTCGAAGCGTCGACCCAGGATGTCGCCAGGCAGCGCCTGACCAACATGGAGGAGCAGGTGCGCACCGAATTGCGCCGGGGCGATCCCAAGATCGCGATCGGCGACATTTCGAGCCGCGACGGGAAGCTCAGCTTCATGGTCCGTGAGCCGTCGCAGGTCGATGCCGCCGTCGAGCGCATCCGCCCGCTGACGCAGGGGGCCGGCCTGACCGGCCAGCGCGACTTCAATGTCGAGGTGGTGAACAGCTCCACCATCGTCATCACGCCCACCGATGCGGGCATCAAGAGCGCGGTGAAGAGCGCGATGGAAGTCGCGACCGAAGTCATCCGCAAGCGCATCGACGAGATGGGCACGCGCGAACCCACGATCCAGCAGCAGGGCGACAATCGCATCGTCGTGCAGGTGCCGGGTCTGCAAGACCCCAAGGCGCTGAAGGATCTGCTGGGTCAGACCGCCAAGCTGGAGTTCAAGCTGGTCGACACGACCGCCAATCCGGCCGAAGTGGCGCAGGGCCGTGCGCCGGTTGGCAGCGAAGTGCTGAAATATCCGGCCAACCCGTCCGGTGTGCCGTTCATCGCGGTCAAGCGCCAGGTGATGGTGTCGGGCGAAGATCTGACCGACGCAACGCAAGGTTATGACCAGAGCAATCAGGCGATCGTCAACATCCGCTTCAACAGTGCGGGTGGCCGCCGTTTCGGGCAGGTGACGTCGCAAAATGTCAACCGCCCCTTCGCCATCATCCTGGACAATCAGGTGCTGTCGGCGCCGAACATCAACGAACCGATCCTGGGCGGCAGCGCGCAGATCAGCGGCAGCTTCACCGTGGAAAGCGCCAATCAGCTGGCGATCGCGCTGCGGTCGGGCAAGCTGCCGGTTGCGCTGGCGGTGGTGGAAGAACGCACCGTTGGACCGGGCCTTGGCGCCGACTCGATCCGCGCCGGCCTGATCGCGTCGGTTGTCGCGGTTGTTGCGGTCGCGGCCTTCATGTTCGTCAGCTATGGCCGGTTCGGCATGTATGCGAACCTGGCTGTCGCCATCAACGTGCTGGTCATCCTGGGCGTCATGGGCATTCTTGGCGCCACGCTGACCCTGCCGGGCATTGCCGGCTTCGTGCTGACCATTGGTACGGCCGTCGACGCCAACGTGCTGATCTATGAGCGTATCCGTGAAGAGCGGCGACGCGGGCGCAACGTCGTGGCGGCGATCGAACATGGTTACAAGGAAGCCAGCCGCACCATCTTCGAAGCGAACGTGACCCACGCCATCGCCGGCGGCATCATGCTGGCGCTGGGCTCCGGCCCGGTGAAGGGCTTTGCCATCGTGCTGCTGATCGGCATCGCGACCAGCGTGTTCACCGCCGTCACCTTCACCCGCGTCATCGTCGCTGGCTGGGTGCGCCGCACCCGTCCGACGGACATCCATATTTAAGAGGGGCGGGAGGATACACCCATGAAACTTCTCAAGCTCGTCCCCGACAATACCAATATCGGCTTCGTTGCCGTGCGGAAATGGGCGTTCGCCCTGACCGCGCTGCTGACGGTGCTGGCGGTCGGTGCGACTGTCCACAAGGGGCTCAATCTGGGCGTCGACTTCGTCGGCGGCCTGATGATCGAGGCGAAATTCCCGCAGGCGGTGGAAACCGACAAGGTGCGGTCCACCATCGGGTCGCTGGGCGTGGGCGAAAGCTCGCTCCAGCAATTCGGCGATCCCAAGACGGTGCAGATCCGCCTGCCGCTGCCCGAACAGGGCGGGGCCGGTGCGGCCAATGCCGTGGTGGAAAAGACCCGCAAGGCGATGGTCGCTGAGTTCCCCGGCGTCACCTTCTCCCGCTACGACACCGTGTCGGGCAAGGTGTCGGGCGAACTGATCCAGAATGGCGTGCTGGCGGTCGTGCTGGCGATCCTGGGCATCGCGATATTCAGCTGGTTCCGCTACGAATGGCAGTTCGGCGTCTCGACCTTTGTCGCGATCGTTCACGACGTGCTGATGACGCTGGGCTTCTTCGCGATCACCCAGCTGGAATTCGACCTGAACATCATCGCCGCCGTGCTGACGATCGTGGGCTATTCGATCAACGACAAGATGGTGATCGACGATCGCATCCGCGAAAATATGCGCAAATATCGCAAGATGGATATGAAGGCGCTGATCGACCTGTCCGTCAACGAAACGCTGCCGCGCACGGTGATGACGTCGGTGACGATCCTGCTGGCGCTCGGTTCGCTGTTGCTGCTGGGCGGCCATGTGCTGCGCGGCTTCACCGCGGCCATGATGCTGGGCATCATCGTGGGCACTTATTCGTCGGTCTATGTGTCCTCCTCGCTGCTGATCTCGCTGGGCCTCAGCCCGCAGACGTCGGAAAAGAAGGCGGCGAAGAAGGGCGATTATGCCGGCACTGCCGAGCGCGTCGGCCCCAGAGAGACCGGGCGCGACGACGGGGCCAAGCCCTGAGCGATTCCGGTATCAAGCTCCGCCGCGACGATAGCGGACAGGGGCCGATCGTTACCGGCTTTCAGGGCCGGGGCCTCCGGGTGCGCGACG
>JAGVJS010000089.1 GCA_020051025.1 Sphingobium sp.
GCGCGATCGTCCTGGGTCTGGAAAACGCCATCGGCCTTGCGGTCGTGCGCGATCTGGGCCGGCATGGCGTACCTGTACACGGCATCGCACGCGACCAGACCTCCATCGTCACCACCTCGCGTTATTGCACCGACTGGACGCAGCGTCCTCCCGGCCCGATCGCCGACTGGTTGCCCGGCCTGATCGCCCGCACCGGGGCCCGCGCGGTGCTGGCTATTTCCGAAACCGACCTGCTGCAACTCTCCGCGCTGCCGCCGATGATCGGTGACTGCCATATCCTCGTGCCCCGGCCCGATCAGCTTGGCCGCGTGCTGGACAAGATGCAGACCATCCAGGCTGCCTCAGCCGCCGGCCTGCGCGTGCCTCAGACCTGGCAGCCGCTGCGCCATGAGGATTTCGCCGCCCGTGCCGCGCAGATGCGCTACCCGCTGGTCGCCAAATGGGCCAATCCGCCGGAAATCATGGCTCTGCTCGAACAGGCTGGCCTTGAATGGATCAAGACCGACTATATTCGTGACGCGAACCAGTTGCTCGCCCTGCTGGATCGTTATGCGCCGATCGGGCGCTGGCCGCTGATCCAGCAATATTGCCGGGGCGTGGGCCTGGGCCAGATGCTCTACATGGCGCATGGGCAGGCGACCCTGCGCTTCCAGCATCGTCGACTGCACGAATGGCCGCCCGAAGGGGGCGTTTCCACCCTCTGCCGTGCCGAACCCACCGACGCCCACGGCCCGCAAATGGCGCTGTCGGAAAAGCTGCTGCGCGCGCTCGACTGGGAAGGGCAGGCGATGGTCGAATATCGCTATGATCCGGTCAGCGGCCATTATTGGCTGATGGAGGTGAATGGCCGTTTCTGGGGCAGCCTGCCGCTGGCGCTGCATTGCGGTGCCGGCTTCGCGTGGGAGGCGTATCGCCGCACCGTGCTGGGCCAGACCGATCCTGCCCCCGCGCCGCGCGATAATCTTCGCGCCCGCTATATGGTGCCGGAAACCAAGCGGCTGGCCCGCATCCTCTTCGCGCCGGGCCGGATCGGCGATCCCTTTTTCCGCCGCCGGCCCATCGCCGATCTGCTCGCCTATCTGCTGGCCTTCATCGACCCGCGCGCGCGCTATTATGTGTTCAGCCGCTCGGACCCGAAGCCCTGGCTGCGCGATCTGGTGCAGATGCTCAGGAAAGCCGCGCGCCGGGAAAAGCCCTGACCAGCGCAGGCACCGTCCGTTCGATTCGCTTGAGGCAGGTTGCCATATAGCGATCGTCCAGGCTGTAGGGATCATGCAGATGCGGCAGCATCGGCCGGGTCCAGCGTCCCAGCAACATGCGCGGCAGGCTTTTCAGGCGCGGGTGGGCGGCCAGTCGGTGCAATTGCCGCACTTCCATCGCCAGCAGCAGGTCGCCCTCCTGTGGCACATAATCCTGCATGTCGACCGCCCGGTGCGCCGACAGGTCATGGCCCAGCACCTGCGCCGCGACGATCGCCGGCGGATGGGCGCCGCGCCCGCTGGTGGTGGACAGACCGAAGGACGCGACATTCAGCCCCGCGCGCCGTGCCGCCACATCGGCAAAGGCGCTGCGACAGATATTGCCCTGGCAAACGAACACCAGCCGCCGTACCTGCGCCGCATCGGGCGCCAGACTGGCCGATCGGCCCAGCAACAATTGCGGATAGGACAGCGCGAGCCGGACCAGCCCACGAAAGGTGCCAAAGCGGGATTTTATCATCACGCGGAACCCGAAAGGAAAAATGGCGGAGACGGAGGAATTATAAACTCCAACCCTAAGATTTTGATAACAAAATCAATTCCCTAAGCCTATTTCCAGCTTCCCACACCTTTTACCACGCGCATCATCCGTCCATAGTTTTCCATCGACGTTCGCGCACTTTGAAGCGGCAATTTCCGTTTGTCCAGAGTGGATTTTTCGTCGGCGCATTCGCTTATGGACGAGATGATTTTCGGCCATAAGGCCAAGCGAAATAGCCTGCCTGGCTCAACAGTGAATTTCATTCTGACCTGACCGCAGGACCCCCTGATTGGACGCCCTGTTTACGACAGAGAACGGCGTTGCCGCGGCCGCGGGAAGCATCGATCGGGTTTGATTGCGTGCAACACTTTCTTGGCTTTTCATCAGCCGATCCTGTTGGACAAGACCGTAATTCGTGCTTTCGAGTAGAAATTGATAAGCCGCCGGTGGCTACCGTGTAGCTCGCACGGAACCGCGAAAATTCGGCTGATTTTCAAGTGGTAACGTAAAATCGAGATGTTGGGCGTACCTTACGTAAGTAGCCTCTCAGATCAGTCTTGAAGGGCGGGGAAATGGTAAAAAAGCGCTGGATCCTTACGTAAAACGGGTCCGCATGGGCACTGCACCGGCTTACGTGTCATCAGCTTTGCATTTCTACTCGAAAGCACGAACAACCATGATTGGCTGTACGATATTGATGCGACAGGTAGAGGCCGAATGATTGCAGATTGTCAGATCGGTCGAAAAGAGCCTCTTGCAGCCCTTTCTTTCGAGAATAACTGCTTCCGAATTGGCGGGCGTCGATATTCGGTTGTGCAATCAAGATCCATAAAATCAGGCAGGTGACGTTCGCGCGAATTGGGCATTGCGATCTACGTTACGATGTTCGTTGATATCCTTGGTATGATTCAGGCCCGACCGAGCAGAATGCCCTATCATCGCCATAAATCTCAACTGCCCTGACTACAACTGCTGGCAAAAAGAAGCCCCGCCGCGCAATGCGCTGACGGGGCCGAAGTTCAGGGAGGTGTCACTCAAGGGGGGAAGAGTGACGGGACTTAGATAGGAAGCCCTTCCTCACATTCAATGCAGCGACAGCCCACGATCCTGCGCCGAAGGCGTTCAGCGTCGCTGCCGACGGCCTTGGGTCAAAGCTTTGAGACTATCAACCGGGATCAAGGTCATGGCTCCGATCTTGACGATGTCGATCTCGCCCTCAGCGATCAGCTCATACAGCTTGGACCGACCGATGCCGGTGATGCGGCAGGCTTCCTTGATGCGGACCGTGATGCGCTCGGGTTCAGGATCGATGGTCATGGCTTGGTCTCCTTGCTGTTGGCGGGCGGCAGGCGCTCGGGTTCGACGGTCTTGCCGAGCCGCCGTTCCACCAGTTCCATGAACCGCTGGTAGCGCACGCGGCCAAGCTGCGCGGTCTCCGGATCGAACGCAGGCTGATGGGCGACCAGGGTCAGCTGATGCTGGACGAAGAGGCCCAGGATTTCCGTGAGCGCATCGACCTTGCGCTCGAGCCGCTCGGCGGCCCGACTCTGCCGGTCGAGCCGGGGTCCGAAGCGCTGGTCGAGTTCGTTGCCCGCCTTGCGCTCGAGCCAGGCGGTAAGCGCATCGGTGAGGATGGCGGTCTTCGACGCGCCCGGCGCAGCGGTCAACGCCTCGAGCTTATCCGATAAGGCATCGGGCAGGTAGAATTGATGGCGGGTCTTGAACGTCTTCACGGCGGACGATCCTTTCGCCTTGTAGGATCGCGCCTGCGGCCGCCGATGGACAGAGGCTCTGTGGTGCCGCCCGGGGCCATCCAAGGCCGCCTCGCTTAGCTGATGCCAAGCCCCCGTGCACGGGTGCCGATGGTCCAGCTGATGCCCTCGCCGCGCATGATGCCTGTGACGGACTTGCCGACCGCGCGCTCGAGCACGGGCCGCCAGGGCACGAGGCTGAACTCTTGGGTGTGTTCGATCAGCGCATAGCGTTTGTCGCCCACCTGCACGGCGCGGCGATAGACGCCTTCGATCGGCGCATCACCATAAGGCGGGCGATGGGCAAGGCCGGTGTCCTGTTCGATGCCTGCGATGACGCGATCGAGTTCGCGGCGCTGGAGCAGCTGCAACATGTTGCGGCGATAGCGCGTGACGCCCTCTTCCCCCTCGGCCAGCTGCTGTTCGACCAGCCACTGCCGCCGTAGCTGCATCGCCCCGCGCACCTGTGCCCCAAAGCCGCGCTGCAGGGGCTCGGGCGTGGCGGCGGCGAGCTGGCGATCGAGCCAGGTCTCGCCATCATGGGCAGGCAATTGTTCGAGCGGCCTGTTCGACAGGGTCTCGATGATCACCGGTGCCTTAAGCCCCTGTCGCTGCTCATGGGCGAGCGCGTCGGCGAGATGATCGGGGCCGACCTGCCACGTCCCGTCGGCCAGACGCTCGGGCCTGCCGATGGATCTCCGCATGACTTCGAGGCGGCGGACATGGGCCTGGGCGCCGCTTTCGCTCATTGCGGGATCATGGCGCAGGTGGATATCGACACTGTACTTGCCATCATGTTTAATGGCGATGGCAGCAACCGTGCGATCGACCGCGCGGATGTCCGCAGGACGGGGCGATAGGCGCAGGATCGCGCCCTTGACATGGACGGACTGGTCCTCGCCGATATCGGCATAATGGCTGCGGCCATCGATGCCGTCGATGATCATGTAGCGCCGGTCGCGATGCTCGTCCGACAGGCCTGTCGCCACCAGCCTTCCGATGATCGGTTTGGCCGACGGATCGCCGCTGTCGAACAGCGCATGGTCCTGCGGCGGCCGGGCGATGCCCGCCTCGCGCAGTTCGCGGTTCAGGGTGCGGATGATGTCGCCGCGCTCGCCCATAGATCGGAAGAGCACA
>JAGVJS010000186.1 GCA_020051025.1 Sphingobium sp.
ATCGCCAGCTGCTTGCCCAGCGGCTCGAGAACGTCGGCGCCGGCGGTCGATTCGAGCGCGACGAGCACGCCGATCTTGCCCATGCCCGGCGCTGCGGCGTTGTGGACATAGGCGGTGACGACGCCCGAGTTCACCGACATGATCGCCGAGCGACGCAGCGACTGGTTTTCACCGATCGTCGCGATGTTCTGCGTCAGCGCTTCGCCGACGGTGCCGCCGGTCGGATAGGCCGCAGCGGCCAGCGCGTCGATGTCGGTCAGGTTGCCGGCGAGCGCGACATTGGTGACGTCGCGGACGAAGCCCTGGAACTGTTCGTTCTTGGCAACGAAGTCGGTTTCGCTGTTCACTTCGACGGCCACGCCCTTGGTGCCGGCGACGGCAACGCCGACCAGGCCTTCAGCGGCGGTACGGCTCGACTTCTTCTGCGCAGCGGCCAGACCCTTGGCACGCAGCCAGTCGGTTGCCGCTTCGATGTCGCCATTGGCTTCGGTGAGCGCCTTCTTGCAGTCCATCATGCCCGCGCCCGAACGGTCGCGCAGTTCCTTGACGGCGGCAGCAGTGATCTCGGCCATGTTTCGGCTCCTAATAGTGGATGTTTCAAATAAGCGGCAGGGCGCGTCCCCGAAGAGCGCGCCCTAGCCTGTCATTCCTACAGTCGTGCGACGCGCTTAGGCTTCGGCAACGATCTCTTCAGCGGCCGGCTCGTCCAGCGCGCCCAGGTCGACGCCCGAAGCCTGCTGCGCACCACGGTTGCCCTTGGTGGCGGCGGCGGCGATCGCGTCGCAGTAGAGACGGATGGCGCGGCTGGCGTCATCGTTCGCCGGAACCGGGAAAGCGATGCCGTCGGGCGAGACGTTCGAATCGAGGATCGCGACGACCGGGATACCCAGCGTGTTGGCTTCCTTGATCGCCAGCTCTTCCTTGTTGGCGTCGATCACGAACATAACATCGGGGATGCCGTTCATGTCGCGGATGCCGCCCAGCGACAGCTCCAGCTTTTCGCGTTCACGCGTCATCTGAAGGACTTCCTTCTTGGTGAAGCCGTGGGTGTCGCCCGACAGCTTTTCCTCGAGGGTCTTCAGGCGCTTGATCGAACCCGAAATGGTCTTCCAGTTGGTGAGCATGCCGCCCAGCCAGCGGTGGTTGACGAAATGCTGGCCCGACTTGCGGGCGGCTTCGGCGATCGGATCCTGCGCCTGGCGCTTGGTGCCGACGAACAGCACCTTGCCGCCGGCGGCAACGGTGCCGGAGACGAAGTCGAGCGCGCGGCCGAACAGGGGCACGGTCTGCGACAGGTCAAGGATGTGGATGCCGTTGCGCTCGCCGAAGATGTACGGCTTCATGCGCGGATTCCAACGGTGGGTCTGGTGGCCGAAATGGGCGCCAGCCTCGATCAATTGGTGCATGGTGACGACAGGTGCCGCCATAATAGTTTCTCCTTCCGGTTGGCCCTCTGGGAATCAGGAACCGCGAAACCACCTGAAAGGCGGCGCGTGGCACCGGATATGTCGATTCCCATGTGGAATGGTCGCGCCTTTAGACGTCGAAAAAAGCAAATGCAAGGGTTGACGCCGTCCTCAAATGAGAACATAAAGGGAACAGACGGAACAAATACGGTTAACCGCCGTTCAAACCGTCATAATGCGCCATGTCGTTTAGATGGCAAGACAGAAAGTGATCCTTATGTTCGCTCTTGTTGCCGCAGCCCTGTTTTCCGCCGCATTCCTGCTGGCGATCGGCACCATTGCCTGGATGTTCGCACTCTATCATGACAAGATGGTGGCCGCGCTCCAGTTCCAGCCCATTCCGCAGCAACCGCCGGTCTATCACATCCGCATCCGCCGCCCCCGCGCAACCCAGCCGCCCCGCCGTCCGGTCC
The DNA here is from genome assembly GCA_020051025.1 of Sphingobium sp. Classification (GTDB taxonomy): domain Bacteria; phylum Pseudomonadota; class Alphaproteobacteria; order Sphingomonadales; family Sphingomonadaceae; genus Sphingobium. The sequence continues at coordinate 1,880 of JAGVJS010000186.1, forward strand.
GCATCACGCACAGCAACGCGCTGGCTGCCTGAACGGATTTCGGAATAGATAATGGCCCGTTCGGCCGGAGCCTGCCTCACGCCTGCTACAACCCGGACCGGTCAGGCGCTTACTTCCGTTCGTTTCGAGCGTAGTCGAGAAACGCAAGCACAGCGCTATCAGCGCCTCGACACGCCCGAGCAGGCATTATGACCCGTTCTCGCTCGCCTGCCCCACTCGTCAGACGGTCGGCGCAGCCGCCGCAGCTTCCCGCTGCTTGCGCACCTTGGCATAGGACATGATCCCAAAGGGGATCAGCGCCACATAGACCGCGCAGATCATCAGCAGCGTCAGCCAGGGATCGGTCACCAGCAGCGCCGCCAGCAAACCGGCCAGCGCGATCATCTCCAGCCGGATGCGCTTGCGCAGCCGCAGCGCCGACCAGCTATAGGTGGCGATATTGGAGATCATCAGAAAGGCGACGAAGGCGGCCCAGGGCGCAACCACATACCAGGCGCGGAACATATCCTCGCCCGTCACCAGCCACAGATAGAGCGGCACGAAGGCCAGCCCCGCCCCCGCCGGCGCGGGAACGCCGGTCAGGAAGCCGGCCGACTTATGCGGCTGCTCGTCCGCATCGATCGCCGCGTTGAACCGTGCCAGCCGCAGCGCGCAGGACAGCGCATGGGCCAGCGCGAAAATCCAGCCGAATTTCGGCATCGCATAGAGCGACCAGAGATAGAGAATCAACGCCGGCGCCACGCCGAACGCGATCGAATCGGACAGCGAATCCAGTTCGGCGCCGAACCGGCTCTCGCCGCGCAGCATCCGTGCGATCCGGCCATCCAGCCCGTCCAGCACGCCTGCAAACAGGATGGACAATACCGCCCGTTCCCACTCGCCCGAAATGCCGTAGCGCACGCCAGTCAGGCCAAAGCATAGCGCCATCGCCGTCACCGCGTTTGGCGCCACCATCCGCAGGGTAATGCCCCGCCGCATGCTCAACGGTATCCTGCGCCGCTGCCGGCTCATGCCCCGCACTCCCCTGCCAGCGTCACTGCTGGATACCCGATATCACCCGCGTGTCGCCCATCTGGCCCAGGATCGTCTCGCCCGCGATGGTACGCTGGCCCAGGATCACGCGCGGCGCAGTGCCTGCGGGCAGATAGACGTCGACCCGGCTGCCGAAGCGGATGAGGCCGATGCGCTGCCCCGCAGCGACCATGTCGCCGGGCTTCACGAAGGGCACGATACGCCGCGCGACCAGCCCCGCAATCTGGGTGAAGCCGATGCGCACGCCATCATGCCGCTCGACCAGTATATGCTGGCGCTCATTATCCTCGCTCGCCTTGTCCAGGTCCGCGTTCAGGAACTTGCCGCTGATATAGACGACCGACTTGATCGTCCCGCCGATCGGCGTGCGGTTGATATGCACGTCGAACACGCTCATGAAAATCGACATGCGGATCATCGGCTGGTCGCCCAGGCCATTGTCGCCGGCCATTTCGCGCGGCGGCGGCACCCGCTGGATCAGCGTCACCAACCCGTCGGCCGGCGCCACGATCGCGCCTTCGTCCTGCGGCACGGCCCGCACCGGATCGCGGAAGAAGGCGAAGACCCAGATCGTCACCATGACCATCAGCCAGCCCACGATGCCCCATCCCAGCAGGAACAGCACAGCGGTGATCGCGACCGCGATCAGGCCGAATTTCATCCCCTCCGGATGGACCGAAGGGAAGCGCCATTTGACGTTGCCACCCGTGGCAACACTGATCTCGTTATTTTCCATGGGCACCGTCTTTAGGGAGAGAGCCGCGCCCTGACAACGACCGATCCCGGCCAAGGCTCCATACGCGGCAGATTCATTGGCCTCCAAGGTTGAACATTGCCGCCGCTTTGCCTAGGGCGTCCCCATAATTCCACCCAAGAGAAGAAGGCGAAACAGGCGCTATGGCGAAGATCAAGGTGAAAAACCCCGTCGTGGAAATCGACGGCGACGAAATGACCCGCATCATCTGGGAATGGATCCGCGAGCGCCTCATCCTCCCCTATCTCGACATCGACCTGAAATATTACGACCTCAGCGTCGAAAAGCGTGACGAGACGAACGACCAGATCACGATCGATTCCGCCAACGCGATCAAGCAGTATGGCGTCGGCGTCAAATGCGCCACGATCACGCCGGACGAAGCCCGCGTTGAGGAATTCAACCTCAAGTCGATGTGGAAGTCGCCCAACGGCACCATCCGCAACATCCTGGGCGGCGTCGTGTTCCGCGAACCGATCGTCATTTCCAACGTGCCCCGCCTGATCCCCGGCTGGACCAAGCCGATCGTCGTGGGCCGTCACGCCTTCGGTGACCAGTATCGCGCGACCGACTTCAAGGTGCCCGGTGCCGGCAAGCTGCGCCTCGTCTTTGAAGGCGAAAATGGCGAGACGATCGACCGCGAAGTGTTCGATTTCCCCGGCTCGGGCGTCGCCATGGCGATGTACAACCTGGACGATTCGATCCGCGACTTCGCCCGCGCCTCGTTCAACTACGGCCTGAACCTGAAGTGGCCGGTCTATCTGTCGACCAAGAACACCATCCTCAAGGCCTATGACGGCCGCTTCAAGGATCTGTTCCAGGAAGTGTTCGAAACCGAAGGCTTCGATCAGAAGTTCAAGGATGCCGGCATCGTCTACGAACATCGCCTGATCGACGACATGGTCGCCTCGGCGCTCAAGTGGAGCGGCGAATTCGTCTGGGCCTGCAAGAATTATGACGGCGACGTCCAGTCGGATCAGGTGGCACAGGGCTTCGGCTCGCTCGGCCTCATGACCTCGGTTCTGCTCTCGCCCGACGGCAAGACCGTCGAAGCGGAAGCCGCGCACGGCACTGTCACGCGCCACTATCGCCAGCACCAGCAGGGCAAGGCGACATCGACCAACCCGATCGCCTCGATCTTCGCCTGGACCGGCGGCCTCAAATTCCGCGGCAAGTTCGACGACACCCCGGACGTCGTGAAGTTCGCCGAGACGCTGGAGCGCGTCTGCATCCAGACCGTCGAAAGCGGCGCGATGACCAAGGATCTGGCGTTGCTGATCGGCCCGGAACAGTCGTGGATGACCACGGAGCAGTTCTTCGAGGCGATCCGCGTCAACCTTGAAGCCGAAATGGCCAACTGGGGCTAAAGGACTGGAACTGATCCGCCAGTTGCGGTTTCAGTACGGTAACGGAACGAGGCGGCGCCGCATCCCGGCGCCGCCTTTTTCATGTCTGGGGCATGCGACACATCCCCATGATTTCGGACGGACGAAGCAGGAGACGAGTTGATGACCACCGCCACCAAGAAACGTCTGGAGGTCCGCGCCGCCGTGCCGACCGACGTGCGCGGCATCCAGCGGTTGATTGCCCGCGTCTATCCGGGCCTGCCCAATTATTCGCTCGCCACCCTGCGCGGGCAGATCAACAATTTCCCGACCGGCTGCTTTGTCGCCCTCTATGATGACAAGGTGGTGGGCTATTGCGCCACCATGCGCGTCAGCCGGGCGATGGCCTTTGCCAAGCATGACTGGGACGAAATCACCGCCAACGGCTTCGGCACCCGCCACAGCGCGGCGGGCGAATGGCTCTATGGCTATGAAATGGCGGTCGATCCCAAGCTGCGCGGCCTGCGCATCGGCCAGCGCCTCTATGACGAGCGCAAGGAACTGGCCGAGGAACTGGACTTGCACGGCATCGTCATCGCCGGCCGCATGCCCGGCTTCGCCCGCGCCAAGCGCCGCGTCCATGGGCCGCAGGATTATCTGGACAAGGTCGTCACCGGCAAGATGCGCGATCAGGTGATCAGCTTCCAGTTGAAGAACCAGTTCGAACCGCTCGGCGTCCTCGAAAACTACCTGCCCGAAGACAAGCAGTCGGACGGTCACGCCGCCCATCTGGTCTGGCGCAACCCTTATGTCGACCCTGACGAAGCCCCCGAAATGCGCGTGCCGCGCGGCGTCGAAAGCGTCCGCATCGCCACCTGCCAGCTACAGGCCCGCGCGGTCGACAATTTCGACGAATTTATCCGCAACGTCGAATATTTCGTCGATGTCGCGGCCGATTATCGCTCCGACTTCATCATCTTCCCCGAACTCTTCACCCTGCCGCTCCTCTCCTTCGAAACGAAGAAGCTGACCCCGATCGAAGCGATCGACAAACTCACCGGCTACACCCCGCGCCTGACGAAGGAACTGGGTCGGATGGCGCTGGAATATAATATCAACATCATCGGCGGCTCCCACCCGACCCGCGCGGAGGATGGCGATATTCAGAATATCGCCTATGTGGCGCTGCGCGACGGTTCGATCCACACGCAGGAGAAAATCCACCCGACCCCCAACGAAGCCTTCTGGTGGAACATCAAGGGCGGCGATTCGCTCGACGTGATCCAGACCGACTGCGGCCCGATCGGCGTGCTCATCTGCTATGACAGCGAATTTCCCGAACTGGCCCGCCGCCTGGTCGATCAGGGCGCGCGCATCATCTTCGTCCCCTTCTGCACAGACTCGCGCCTCGGCTATCTGCGCGTCCGCTATTGCGCGCAGGCCCGCGCGATCGAAAATCAATGCTATGTCGTCATGTCGGGCAATGTCGGCAATCTGCCGAACGTCGACAATATGGACATTCAATATGCCCAGAGCGCGATCCTGACGCCGTGCGACCTGCCCTTCGCCCGCGACGGCATCGCCGCGGAATCGAGCGAGAATGTCGAGACGCTGACCATGGCCGACGTCAATCTCGCCGACCTCAGCTGGGCGCGAGCCGAAGGCACGGTCCGCAACCTGCGCGACCGCCGCTTCGACCTCTATCATATCGAATGGGACAGCAATCCCGACCACGGCCACGCGCCCAGCGGCGGCCCGGTGCCGGCAGGTGGTCATAATTCGCCGGGCGGCGGGTGATTATTTGCAAGCGCCGTGCTTGTCTTAACCCTCTCCCGTCTTCACGGGAGAGAGTTGGGTGAGGGCCTTCTTCCATGAAAAGAAGCGCAAGCCTTCGGCCCGCTCACCCTCATCCAACGCCGCCTGACCGGCTTCGCCGCTAAGGCTTCATATCCTTCTCCCGCTTGGAGGGAGAAGGAAGTCGCTCACTCCACCGTCACGCTCTTCGCCAGATTGCGTGGCTGATCGACATCCGTGCCCTTCAGCACCGCGACATGGTATGCCAGCAACTGCACCGGCACGGCATAAACCATCGGCGCGATCAGCGGGTGGACCTTGGGCATGGTGATGGTCGCCAGACACCCTTCGCCTGCCGCCTGCACGCCATCATAGTCGGAAATCAGCACCACCTTGCCGCCGCGCGCCTGCACTTCCTGCATGTTGCTGACGGTCTTCTCGAACAAAGGCCCGGATGGGGCGATGCAGATCACCGGCACCAGTTCGTCGATCAGGGCGATCGGCCCATGCTTCATCTCGCCCGCAGCATAGCCCTCGGCATGGATATAGCTGATTTCCTTGAGCTTCAGCGCCCCTTCCAGCGCCAGCGGATAATCGGTTCCCCGGCCCAGATACAGCACGTCGCGCGCCGGCACGATATGGTGCGCCATCGCCTCGATCGCCTCGTCATAGGCCAGCGCGCCGTTGATCGCGGCGGGCGCTTCGGCCAGATGGCGGACGATCTCCTTTTCCTCCGCCGGAGTCAGCCGCCCCTTGGCCCGCGCCAGATTGGCGGCAAAGGCGGCCAGCACGGCCAGCTGGCAGGTAAAGGCCTTGGTCGACGCCACGCCGATCTCCGGCCCGGCATGGGTGGGCAGCAACAGGTCCGCCTCACGCGCCATCGAACTGGTCGGCACATTGACGACCACGGCGATCTTCTGCCCCTGCGACCGCGCATAGCGCAGCGCCGCCAGCGTATCGGCCGTCTCGCCCGACTGGCTGATGAACAGGGCCAGGCCGCCCTCCTCCATCACCGGTTCGCGATAGCGAAACTCGGACGCGAAATCCAAATCCACCGGCACGCGGGCGAACTGCTCGAACCAGTAACGCGCGACCATGCCGGCATAGAAGCTGGTGCCGCAGGCGACGATGGTGACGCGGCGGATCGCCGACAGGTCGAAATCGGGGATCGGCAACGACACCCGATCCTCCAGCCGTTGCAGATAGGCTTTCAGCGTCTGGGCCACGACGACCGGCTGCTCGTAAATTTCCTTCTGCATGAAATGGCGATGATTGCCCTTGTCGATCATCGCGCCGGACACGCCGCTGATCGTCACCGGCCGCTCGACCGGATTGTTGTCCTTGTCGAAAATCTCCGCGCCGTCGGCGGTGATGACGACCCAGTCGCCTTCCTCCAGATAGGCGATGCGCTGCGTCAGCGGCGCCAAAGCAAGGGCATCAGACCCCAGGAACGTCTCGCCATCGCCATAGCCCACGACCAGAGGCGACCCCAGTCGCGCCCCGATCAGCATGTCGGGATGGCTGCGGAACAGGATGGCGAGCGCAAAGGCACCATGCAGGCGCGGCAGCACCTGCTGCACGGCGTCCTTGGGGCTGGCGCCCTGCTCCACCAGTTCGCTCACCAGATGGGCGACCACTTCGGTGTCGGTCTGGCTGTCGAAGGTCCGGCCGCGCGCGATCAGTTCGTCGCGCAGGCCCTTGAAATTCTCGATGATGCCATTGTGCACCAGCGCCACTTCGCCGGTCGCATGCGGGTGGGCGTTGCTGGTGGTCGGCGCGCCA
>JAGVJS010000171.1 GCA_020051025.1 Sphingobium sp.
ACTATGTCGCGACCGACAAGACCGTCCTGTTCGGCCATCATTTCGCGGCGATCGCGGGCGCGGGGCCGCTGGTGGGACCGGTGCTGGCGGCGCAGATGGGCTATCTGCCCGGTACGCTGTGGATCATCTTCGGCGTGGTGCTGGCGGGCGCGGTGCAGGATTTCATGGTCCTGTTCATCTCCATGCGCCGCGATGGCAAGTCGCTGGGCGAACTCATCCGCATGGAAATGGGGCAGGTCGCAGGCACGATTGCGCTGTTCGGCGCCTTCATGATCATGGTCATCATCCTCGCCGTACTGGCGCTGATCGTGGTCAAGGCGTTGGCGGAAAGTCCATGGGGCATGTTCACCGTCGCGGCCACCGTGCCGCTGGCCATGGCGATGGGCGCTTACACCCGCTGGATCAGGCCGGGCCGCATCGGCGAAGTGTCGATCCTGGGTCTCATCGGCCTGCTCGCCGCGATCGTCTATGGGCAGGCGATTGCACAATCGCCCGTCTGGGGTCCGGCCTTCACCTTCACGCCGGTGCAGCTCTGCTGGATATTGATCGGCTATGGCGCGGTCGCTTCCGTCCTGCCAGTCTGGCTCCTGCTCGCCCCGCGCGATTATCTGTCGACCTTCCTGAAGATCGGCGCGATCGCCGCGCTGGCCATCGGCATCGTCATCATGGCCCCGCCGCTCAAGATGCACGCTGTCACGCAATTTGTCGGCGGCAATGGCCCGGTCTGGTCGGGCGGCCTCTTCCCCTTCCTGTTCATCACCATCGCCTGCGGGGCGGTGTCGGGCTTCCACGCGCTGATTTCCAGCGGCACCACGCCCAAGCTGATCGCCAGCGAAGGGCATGCGCCGATGATCGGATATGGTGCGATGCTGATGGAGGCGTTCGTGGCGATCATGGCGCTGGTCGGCGCGTCGATCCTGGACCCCGGCATCTATTTCACGATGAACAGCCCGGCCGCGCTGATCGGCACCGGCGCGGCGAGCGCATCGGCCGCCGTCACCGCCATGGGTTTCCCGATCTCGGCGGACCTCATCACCCAGACGGCTAGGCAAGTGGGCGAACATACGATCATCAGCCGGGCGGGCGGCGCGCCGACGCTGGCCGTGGCCATGGCGGAAATCTTCAGCCACGTCGTCGGCGGGCCGGCGATGAAGGCCTTCTGGTATCATTTCGCGATCCTGTTCGAGGCTTTGTTCATCCTGACCGCCGTGGACGCCGGCACCCGCGCCGGCCGCTTCATGTTGCAGGATTTGATCGCGCTGGCCGTGCCTGGCTTCAAGGACACAAAGAGCCATGTTCCCGGCATCGTCGCGACCGGTCTGACCGTCGCGGCCTGGGGCTTCTTCCTCTACCAGGGCGTCACCGACCCGCTGGGCGGGGTTAACACGCTGTGGCCGGTGTTCGGCATTTCCAATCAGATGCTCGCCGCCATCGCGCTGATGCTGGGCACCACCGTGCTGTTCCGCATGAAGCGGGACCGGTTCGCCTGGGTAACGATGGCGCCGGCCATCTGGCTGCTGATCTGCACCCTGTCGGCAGGGTGGCTGAAACTCTTCTCCTCCGATCCCAAGGTCGGCTTCCTCGCCCATGCGGCGAAGTTCAGCGCTTCGGCGGACGCCGGTGCGCTGCTGGTCCCGGCCAAGTCGATGGCGGACATGCAAAGGATCATCTTCAACGACCGGGTGGATGCCGGGCTGGTGGCGCTCTTTCTGGCGGTGGTGCTCTCGCTGCTGTTCTTCACCGTGAAGGCCTGCCTCGCTGCCAGGCGCATCGCCGCGCCGACGGCTCGCGAAATCCCCTCGCAACTGGTGCCGGCGAAATGAGCGGCTGGCTCGACATTGCGCGCCGCACCGCGCGACTCATGGTCGGCCTGCCCGACTATGACGCCTATCTGCGCCACATGGCCGCGCACCATCCAGATCGTCCGGCGATGGATCGGACGCAATTTTTTCGCGACCGGCAGGAAGCCCGCTACGGCGGCAGGAATGGCGGGCGCTGCTGCTGAAAAAACCTTTGCGAATAAGTGACTAAGGAAAAATCCTGATCCCCGAGACTTGCTACAGATTGCAATATTCGTAATATTACAACTGTAAAACCTTTTCAGGCGACAAGAAATTTCAAAAATACATCGTTAGGGGTATTGATCGCTTCCGTCGCTTTGCTAGGGCGCGCCATCCTTTGTGCCCGACAGCGTGGAGGATGTGCCTCCTGCCCGTCCCTTGCGGCAGGGGGCACCCATCATCATCCACATGCATTGAAGCCGGCGACCATCCCCGCACTGATCGACAGCGCAATCTCCGCCGGACCGACAGCACCGATATCGATGCCGGCCGGCCCGTCGATCCGGGCCAGATCCTCCATCGTAAAACCCATCGTCGCCAGCCGTTCCAGACGGGCCGCATGGCTGCGCCGCGATCCCAGCGCCGCGACATAGCCAGTCGGTGCGCGCAGCGCCGCGACCAGTGCGGGATCGTCGATCTTTACGTCATGGCTCAGCACCACCACCGCCGTCGATTGGCCGGGCCGTTGCGCCGCTACCGCTTCATCCGGCCAGCGGTCGTCCAGTGCGACGCCGGGAAAGCGTTCTGCCGTCAGAAAGCGGCCGCGCGGGTCGATCACGATCGGCGTCACCCCGATCGCCTGCGCCAGCGGCACCAGACTCTGGGCAATCTGCACAGCCCCCACGATCAGCAACCGGCGCGGCGGATCGTAGCGATTGAGGAAATCGCCATCCTGCATGTCGGCCATGGTCACGCCGCTCGACAGGTCGGTCGCCAGCGTCAACGTGCGCCCTGCTTCGTTTGCCGCCGCGATCCGTTCGAACAGGTCAGGGGCGAAGCCTGCCTCGCTCACTGGCTGGACAAGTACCGCGATCTCGCCGCCGCAAGGCAGGCCGACCTCCCACGCATCGCCATCGGCCACCCCATAGCGTTCGACATGCGCCGCCCGCCCGCCGATCACCTCGGCTGCGCGCTGCAACACGGCGTTTTCCACACAGCCGCCGGAAATACTGCCTTCGAACCGGCCATCTTCATGGACGATCATGTGGCTGCCGCGCGGACGCGGCGCAGATCCCCATGTCGACACCACCGTGGCCAGCGCCAGCCGCGCGCCGCGCCATTCGATCGCCTTGCGGATCACCGCGCCATTATCGTTCAATTCAAGCTCCCCGGCCTGCGACAGCGCAACCAACGCCGGACCCTGCATTCATGTCCCATATGGGGCGCGGATAAAGCCACGGCTAGTGCAACCGCCTGCCGCTCCAGACAACGCGACCGACAATGTCCACCAGCGCAGGATCGATATCGGTCCAGTCGGGATAATGCGGGTTGTCGCTCACCACGCTGAACCAGCCGCGGCGCGGCCCCATGGCGATGCGCTTGACCATCAGCACGCCATCCAGCCGCAAAACATAGACGCCGTCGCGCAGCCGGCCGGCATCATCGTCATGATCGACCATGATGTCGTCGCCGTCGTTCAGCGTCGGCGCCATCGATTCGCCATCCACCCGAATGATCGATACGCGTTGTGGTCGCACCCCCAGATGACGCAGCCAGCGCGCGTCGAACGCCATCACACCCGCCGCCTGCTCATCCTCGTCGAGTGACCCCTGCCCTGCCGACGCACCCAGCGCCAGGCGCGGCAC
>JAGVJS010000343.1 GCA_020051025.1 Sphingobium sp.
ACCTTGCCCGGCAGATGCGTCGCCTGTGGGATGATCCGGCGCTATGCCGCCGGCTGGGCGCGGCGGGCCATGCCGATGTATCCGCCCGCTTCAACGAGGACGCGCATTTCGGCAGGCTGATCGCCACCTATGAAGCCGCGCTGAGCGCTGCTCAGAGCGCCCGGAACCTGAAATTGCGGAACTTCGCCTCGCCCGGCCCCGCAGCATAGAGGCCCGGCCGCAGCATCAGGAAGCCGCCGCGCACATTATGATGATAGCCGGACACTTCCATGCCCCGGTCGAACCGGCTCCATGTCTTCCCGCCGTCGCCCGACAGATGATAGGACACGATATGGTGGCGGTTGCTGACCTTCATCGTCATCCGCCGGCCATGGGGATTGTCCGGCCGCCCCCGCTCGATCCCATATTGATGGGTGACGAACCGCTTTTCGTCAAAGCCAAGGCCGCAATAGAGTTTGTCGTCGTAGAAGAGGATGAGGCCCGCCGTCCCACCCGGCGCAATCTCTATATCGCACTGAAATTCATAGGCCGGGTCGCCCGCGATCAGCAGCAGCGGCGATGAATCGACGGGCGCCGTTCCCCGCCCCTTCAGGACCAGCGCGCCGCCTTCCACCCGCGCCCGGCTCGCCTCATCCGGGGCGGGACGGAAGAAATTCCATTTCGCGCCCAGCTTCAGCTCGCGGAAATCGTCGGACAGAGCCATGCCATGGGGCAATGCCTGCCCGCCGCGTGGCTTGGCGATCGGTTGCGACAGGTCGCCGCCCTTCATATGGAACCAGCCATCGGCGGTCCATGCGACGGGATCGAGCAGGGTCTGCCGCCCCAGCGTCCACAGGCCGTTCTCATAGCCATGATAGACCGCCCACCAGCTTTTGTCCGGCGCTTCCACCAGGCTGGCATGGCCACGCGACCACCAGCGTTCATAAGCACTTTCGGTGTGGACCAGCGGGTTATTGGGATGCTGCTCCCATGGGCCATGGATGGATTTCGATCGCGCCGCGATCACCATATGGCCGGTCGGCGGCCCCGCAGTGCCGCCCACGGCGGTCAGCATGTAGAACCAGTCGCCATGGCGGTGGATTTTCGGTCCTTCGGGCGCGAACCCCTCCACATCCCATGTGTCGGGATAGCGCCAGGGATCATAGACATGCTCGACCGCGCCCACGGTGGACAGACCATCGTCGGACAGGCGGATACGGTCGCCACCCGACAGGAACAGCCAGCGGCTGCCATCCTCCCCCACCGCATGGCAGGGGTCGATATGCTGGTGCAGCTTCAGGTCGATCGGGTCGCTCCACGGCCCGTCAATATGGTCGGCGTGAATGACGAAGATGCTGTTCGGCTCCGCCTTCACCGGGATGTAGAGGAAATAGCGGCCCTTATATTTCTCCAGACTGACGGCCCAGACCGACCCGATATTCTTGTTGAGCGCCGCCTTGCGCGGCTGCCAGTTGATGAGGTCGCGGCTGTGCCAGATGGTGATGCCGGGATAGCTGTCGAAGCTGGAGAAGGTCATGTAATAATCCGCCCCATCCTTCAGGATGGCCGGATCGGGGCGATCGCCGGACAGCAGCGGATTGAGGAAGCGCCCGTCACCCAGGTCGGCGATGCGCTGATTGTCCGGCCCGCGTTTCCAGTCGGTGGTTGGCGCAGCAGCAGACGCGGCCTCCGCCCTTTCCGCGCGGGCCAGCGCCAGTGCGCCGCCTGCTGCCAATACGCCCGTCATGGCGTCGCGCCGGCTGATCGTCATGCTGTCTCCTCAAACAAAAATGCCCGGGCCGCCCGTGCAGTGGCGGCCCGGACCCATGAACCGTCACATCTTGAACCGCGCACCCAGCTGGATGGTGCGGCCGAAATGCAGCTGCTCATAATTGCGATTGGCGTCCAGATCGGTGTAGCGATCGCGATAATCGTCGGTCAGGTTGATCCCTTCCAGCGACAATTCCAGTCCCTCGGTCAGCTTGTAACGCACCGACGCATCGACATTGACCGTGCTGTTATAGCCTTCGAAGATATTCCCGGTGCCGCTATTCTGGTCGATATAGCCGCTGCGATAGCTGGCCGACACGCGGGCCGAGAATTTGCTGTCCTCATAATAAAGCGTGCCGTTGAAGGCGCGCTTGGACAGGCCGAACAGGGTCGCGTTGCGGACCGAGGCGATATTGCCCCCGCCCGGCACGATCGCCGGACCGGACACGGTGTAATTGGCGCTCGAATCCACGAAGGTCGCGTTCACGATCCCGCCGAAATGCGACAGGAAGCCGGGCAGGAAAGTGAAGGGCGCCTGCACCGACAGTTCGATGCCCTTCAGGCTGGCGCCGGTGCCGTTGACGATGGTGCTGATCGCCCAGCCCTCCGCCCGTTCCGGCTGGATCGCGGCGGGCGAACTGGGCGGGATGACCGACAGCGGCAGGCCGGTGGAGGCAAAGGTGCCGGTGATCGTCTGGCTGATCGGGAAGCTCTGCACATCCTTCTTGAACGCGGCGACCGAGAAAACCGATTGCGGCGCGAAATACCATTCGACCGCGACGTCATAAGCCGTCGCCCGGAACGGATCGAGGAAGGGGTTGCCGAAGCTGACCCGATAGTTGAAGCCATCGACCGACCCGCCCGGCGTCAGGTTGCCGAGCGACGGGCGCGTCATCACATCGGCCACCGACGCGCGCACGATGACGTCGCGATGCGGGAAGAAGGCGATGTTGGCGGCGGGCAGCCAGTCTTCATAGGAACGCGATACGCTGACCATGGCGCCATTGTTCAGGCCGCGCGAACTCTGGTCGGTGCGAACGTAGCGGACGCCGGCATTGGCGGCATATTCCAGTCCGAAAATCTCACCCTTGGCATCGAACTGGATGTAGCCGCCGGTGGTTTTTTCCACCACGCCGCGGGTATTGCCGGCATCGACTGTCAACGCCCGCTCGTACAGTTTCGTATAGTCGGTTCCGGCCGCCAGATTGGGAACCAGCCATTGCGTCGTCGTGCCCGACGGCGCACCCGCGCCCTTCAGCGTGAACAGTTCCGACAACGCCGACGTCACCGGCAAGCCATAAATGGCGCCCGGCCCGAACGCGCTGCTGGGCGAGCAATTGACCGTGCCCAGCACCCGGTCGACGCCGCCATTGCCGCACACCACCGTGTCGCGGGTGAAACCTTCGGTATCAAACGAGAAGCGGCGATAGACTGCGCCCGTCTTGACCGTGAAGCCCTCCGCCACATCCCATTCGGTGCGCAGCTGCGCGGTGCGGAACTTGTTGATGGTGGAGGATGGCCGGTCGCGAATTTCCGCCAGCTGGAAATTGGCCGGATCGGTAACGCTGGTGCCGAACGTCAGCACCGGACGGCGCATATTGCTATAGTCATAGCTATAGCCCTGCGCATCGCGATCGTCGAACGCCAGGGTCGTTTCGACCGGGATCGATGCATCCGACTTGGAAAAGCCCCCCAGCAAGGTGAAACGGAAAGCGTCGCTCACATCCTGATCCCAGGTTGCGCCCAACTGGTAGAATTTCGTCTGCGACTTGCGCAGATAATGTTCGGTGCGGACCCAGGCATCGTTCAGCGTTGCCGACACCATATTACCCTTGTCGTCATAGACCGGGTTCACCACATTGATCGAGCGCTCGTTTGAGCGCAGCAGCACCTGCCCCCATTTCTCCTCGCGTGTTTCACGGAAGCGCGAGAACAGCCCGTCGATCGACACCTTGGTCGCGTCGGACGGCGCCCACTGGATCGACCCGGTCACGCCCAGCCGCTCGCGTTGCTGGGCTATCTCGCCATAACGAGGGATGCGCGGATGGAAGGCGAGCGCGGCCTTGTCGCACGCCGTACCGGGGACATAGGTGCCGCCGCTGTTCGCCTGCGTGAAGCAAGGCGTCCCGTCGACGCTGTCGAACCGCGCCTGCGACCAGCGCACCGTGTTATTGCCCATCTGCCTGGTGTCGAGCTTGGAATAGGCGGCGGACAGCGCAACGCCCCACTGCCCGTCGGCCGATTTCCAGGACATGAGGCCTGCCAGACGCGGTCCCCATTTCTTGCTCAGATCGTTATAGGAGGCGGTCGCGGAGCCGACGAAGGTGAAGCCGTCCTTCCCCGCCAGCGGATTGCCGGTGTTGAGGTCTACCACCGCGCCGAGCGAGCCTTCGTCCAGGGAAGCTTCGGCGGTCTTGTGCACGACCAGCGAACTGAACAGTTCCGACGCGAACACGTTGAAGTCGAAAGCGCGGTCGCGGTTGGAACTGGCACCGTCGGTCGAGGTCGCGACCGTCTCAAGCCCGTTCACGCGGACGCGGGTGAATTGCGCCCCCAGACCGCGCACCGTAATGGCGCGGCCTTCGCCGCCGTCGCGCTGGATCGATATGCCGGGGATGCGCTGGAGGGATTCGGCCAGATTCTGGTCAGGGAATTTGGCGATGTCTTCCGCCACGATCGCATCGACCGACCCCACCGTCTGGCGCTTCAGGTTGATCGCTGCACCCAGCGACTGGCGAAAGCCGGTGACGACGATATCCGC
>JAGVJS010000005.1 GCA_020051025.1 Sphingobium sp.
GCCGCGAACAGGCGGCGCAGGGGCAGGTCCACCGGTTCGTCCAGCACATGGACTGCGTGGCGGATGCCAATTGCCTCCAGGCGCCCATGCAAGGTCGCGCGCGCTTGGGCAAAGCGCGCCAGAAATTCGCTGCGCAACGCCGCGCCGTCGGCCAGCAGTTCCTCGCCGGTTTCCGGGTCGCGGAAACGATAGCCGCCGTCGAAGGGGAAATCGCGCTCGGCCGCTGTCAGCATTTCGATCACCAGCATCTCGCGCCCGGCCGCCGCCAGCGTCTCCGCCAAAGCGATCGCGCCTTCGTCGAAACAGTCGGACAGCAGGATGACAAGGTCATGCGCGCCGATCCGCTCCCAAACCGGTCCCATCTGGCTTTCCGCGGCGAAGTTGCGCGCCGGGCCGACCTTCAGCAGGTCCAGCAGCAGTCGGTCGCGCTGGCGCGGTCCGGTCGCCGGGGGCAACAATGTCAGCCCCTCATCGCCCAATGCCATGAAGCCGAACCGGTCGCCCTGTTGCATTGCCAGTTCGCCAATGGCGGCGGCGATGGCCTTTGCTGCGGCGAGGCGGCTGTAATCGGGACGAATTGCATCCGCCTGGCTCATGGAGGCGCTGGCGTCGATCAATATCCAGACCGCGACCGGGCTTTCCCGCTCCGCTTCCCGCACGAAGAATTTGTCGGACCGGGCGTAGAGCTTCCAGTCGATCTGGCGCAGTTCGTCGCCCGGCTCGTAAGCGCGATACTGGGCGAACTCCAGCCCCGCGCCCCGGCTGTGGCTCTGATGCAGGCCGATGCCATGCGACCCCACCGCCCGGCGCGTGACGAGGCGCAGGCCGCGAAGGCGGCTGCGCACGTCTGGAGGGAGGAAGTCGACCATGGCGGAAAGATCAGGCGAGCGGGACGGCGCGGATCAGGGCGGCGACTACATCGTCGGCGCTACGGCCTTCCGCTTCCGCCGCAAAGGACAAAAGCAGGCGGTGACGCATGACCGGCGCGGCCAGCGTGGCGATATCGTCTCGCGTCGCGGCGAGGCGGCCGTGGAGCAACGCCCGCGCCTTGGCGGTCAAAATCAGCGCCTGTCCAGCGCGCGGTCCGGCGCCCCATTTCACATATTTGTGGATATCCTCCGGCGCGCCGTCACCGGGGCGGCTGGCCCGGACGATGCGCGTGACCCAGCCGAGCAGATCGTCGCTCAGGTGCACGTCGCGCACCAGCTTTTGCAGCGCCAGCACCTCCTCACCCGCCATCACGGCGGGCACCGCGTCGACGGCCGTGCTAGTGGTCTGGGCCAAAATGGCGCGCTCCTCCTCCTCGGTCGGATAATCGACGCGGATATGGAGCAGGAAGCGATCGAGCTGGGCTTCGGGCAAGGGATAGGTGCCGGCCTGTTCCAGCGGGTTCTGCGTCGCCAGCACGAAAAACGGCTTGGGCAATTGATGGGTCACACCGCCATAGCTGACCGTTTTTTCCTGCATCGCCTCTAGCAGCGCCGCCTGCGTCTTGGGCGGGGTGCGATTGAGTTCGTCGGCCAGCAGCAAATTGGTGAAGACCGGACCTTGCTGGAAGCGGAAGCTACGATGGCCGGTGCCATGATCCTCTTCCAGCAACTCGGTGCCCAATATGTCGCTAGGCATCAGGTCGGGCGTGAACTGAACGCGGCGGAAATCGAGCTTGAGCGCTTCGCCGAGCGAGCGGACCAGCAGCGTCTTGCCAAGGCCCGGCACGCCCTCCAGCAGGCAATGGCCGCCCGCGAGCAGGCCGATCAGCAGTTGTTCCACCACTTCGGCCTGCCCGACGATCGCCTGTCCGATTGCAGCACGCAATTGGGTCAGCGCGCCAAGGCGGCTCTCGATGTCGGCTTCGGTGAGGTCGGTCATGGCTGCTCTGCTATCCTCGAATAATAATGTCATTCCCGCGAAGGCGGGAATCTATCTCAAGTCCTTGCGGTTGGGGATGGCGTGGGAGATGGATTCCCGCTCTCGCGGGAATGACGGAAGAAAAAGGAGGTATGGAAGGCATCACACCGACAACGCATACATCACGATATTGACCGCGAATTTTGTGTTGTCCTCGGCCAGAAAACGCTTGTTGCGCCAGTCATAATCCCATTCGCAGCCATAATCCTTGTTGCTGTAGAGAACGCCCAGCCGACCGTTCACCTCTATGCCTTTCAGATAGTCGTGGACGAGGTCGTCGCCCCAGCCGTTCAACTCCAACCCGGTGTTGGGCGGGCCGTCAAACTTGAAGAAGCTGCGATAAACGCCATGGCTTTTCGGCAATAACTTCAGCGCCTTTGGACCGAAGATCTTGGCCATCTGCGCCTCGAAGGAACGGGCGAACAGACCGTCTATGTCATGGTTGCAATCGTCCACCATGACAAAGCCGCCATTGCGGACATAGCGTTCGAAGTTGCGCCGCTCGGCCGGTGAAAACTCGACCAGCTTATGCCCCGCCATATAGCAGAAAGGCGCGGTCAGCATTTTCGGGTCCGAAAGGGCGATGACATGCTCCTTCGGGTCCACGCGCAGCGTCGTATAGTCGATCAGCGATGTGATGATGTTCGACGGCGTGCGTTGGTCCACGTCCCAGTCGCCACTGTCATAACGCAGCCGCGTGAACCAGAAATCGAAACCCCCGGCGGCAGCGAGCGGCCGGGCCAGCATAGTGCTGGCCAGACCGCTCGCCATCAACCGAAGAAATTCACCACGAGTCATGCAGAAGCGATCGGCGTCACACCGCGTCCGACAGCGAGGTGAAGGTAAAGTCGCGCAGCTTCATCGGCGGCACGACGATGTTCATCGATACTTCATCCGGGGGCACGCGGACCGGCTTGCCCAACTCTTCCACATTGTTGAGCATGATGACCGGGCTTTCGTTGAACCGGAAATTCTTGATCGGATATTTGATCTGCCCGTTTTCGATATAGAAGGTGCCGTCGCGGGTCAGGCCGGTCAGCAGCACGGTCTGCGGGTCGACCATGCGGATATACCAGGTGCGGGTGACGAGCACGCCGCGCTCGGTGGAGCGAACGAGGTCGGCGGTCGACTTGGTGCCGCCCGTCATCAGGATATTGCCCATCTGGCCGGCGGCCGGCTTGCCCTGCTTGCTGGCCCAGTAACGGCTATAGTTCAGGTTCACGACCTTGCCGTCCTTCACCATGTCCATGCGCTGGCGGGCCAGGCTATCGTCGTCCCAGGGTTCGCAGGGCGCGACCGGATCCCACGGATCGGTGTAGAAATTGACCTGCGGCCCGAACACCTGTTCGCCCAGCTTGTTGCCGCCGCCCTTCTTCGACAGGAAACTGCGGCCTTCATCGGCCTCGCGCGCGCCGAAGAAGTAGAACATGAAGCCGATCAGGCCCGCGGCCGCCATCGGCTCCAGGATCACGGTATATTTGCCCGGCTCCAGCGCCTTGGCTTCGGAGGAGGCTGATGCCTTGCGCATGGCGATCTGGATATCGGCGTCCGCCTTGAAACGGGTGGCGTCCTGCGTGTCGGTGCCGACCCAGCCGGAACCCCGGCCATCCTCGGTGCGGACGGTGCAGGTATAATCCAGCATGGTCGAACGCTGATAACCGAAATTGCCCTTGCTGTTGGCGATCGCCTTGAAGCTCTGACCGTCCTCCAGATAGCCGGCCGCGATCAGCTTCTGCAATTTGCAGGCGTTGATCGAGGTGGCGGCGACCTGTGCGCGATAGGCCGGGGTAATGTCGGCGGTGGATTGGGCGAAGGTGGGGCTGGGCTTGTATGTCTGCCTGTCGACCGCCGGCATGAACTCCGGATTGTCCGGCGCCAGCTGCGCCAGCGTTTCGGCACGGCGGACGACACGCTCCAGCGCCGCATCGTCGAACTGGTTGATGGTCGCAGTACCGACCTTCTTGCCATAGGCGACCTGCACGGCCAGTTCGATATCGTCGGTCTGGCCGGCGGTGGACACATTGTTGCGGGCAAAACGGATATTGCCCTGGATCTTGCCGGTCAGCTGCGCGCTGCATTCGTCGGCTTTGGACAGGCTGACCACCTTGGTCAGAATGGCCTTGGCCTGCGCGTCGGTAAGGATGCTCATTGTCTTTTCTCCCTTTTAAGCGTCAGCCGAGCGAGCGCGCGGTGTTGATGACGTTGATGCCGTCGAAGCGCGCGGTCGATGAGCCGTGCGACACGGCGGATACTTGAGCCGGCTGGCCCTTGCCGTCGAAGAAGGAACCGCCCAGGCGATAGTCGCTGCTGTCGCAGACGCCGGTGCAGGCGTTCCAGAATTCCGGCGTGCGGATCTGGTAGGCGACGTCCTCGATCTGCTGGGTGATTTTGCCGTTCTTGATCTCGTAGAAGAGCTGACCGCCGAACTGCGCGTTATAACGCTGCTGATCGATCGAGAAGCTGCCGTCGCCGATGATGTAGATTCCATCCTCGACACCGGCGATCATGTCCGCGACGCTCTTCTTGGCCTTGCCCGGCTCCAGGCTGACATTGGCCATGCGCTGAAACTGCACATTGGACCAGCTATCGGAATAGGCGCAGCCGTCCGATTCCGTCTTGCCCTCAATATGGGCCTGATCGCGGATCGCCTGATAGCCGACCAGCTTGCCGTCGCGGATCAGATCCCATTTCTTGGTCTTGATGCCCTCGTCGTCATAAGCGACCGCGCCCAGACTGCCGACCTGCGTCTTGTCGGCGACGATGTTCACATTGGGGCTGCCATATTGGAAATGGCTTTCCAGCTTGTCCATGGTGGCGAAGCTGGTGCCGGCATAATTGGCTTCATAGCCCAGCACACGGTCCAGTTCGAGCGGGTGGCCGACCGATTCATGGATGGTAAGCCATGTGTGTGACGGGTCGAGGACGAGGTCGTACTTGCCCGGCTTGACTGAAGGCGCCTTCAGCTTCGCGCGCGCCTGCTTGGCGGCGGCGATCGCGTCTTCCTTCATGTCATAGCTGTTGCCATAGACGACCACGCCATTGGGCAGCACAGTCTTGCCGCTGGCGCTGCCGTCCAGATATTCATAGCCAAGCCCCATGGGCGCGGACAGGCCTTCGCGGGTACGGAACTTGCCGCTGGTCTTGTCGACCGCCGTGATGGTGGTCGGCGCCCAGATGCGGTGCACGTCCTGATCGATATAGCTGCCGTCGGTGCTGGCGAAATATTTCTGTTCATTGACCAGGAACAGGATGGAATTGATGAAGTCCGCGCCGGCATCCATGGCGGCGGCGTTGACGTCCATCAACAGGGCGACCTTGTCCTTGATCGGCACCTGCATGGCGTTTTTGACGATCGGCGTCTTCCAGCTGACTTCGCCCACGCCCTTGGTCGGGGCAAGCTGGACCGGGGCGGTCTGGGCAGGCGCATTGGCCTTGGCAATGGCGACGGCCTGCTGCGCGGCCTTGGCCACGGCATCATTGGTCATCTCATTGGTGGCGGCAAAGCCCCAGGCGCCGTTGGCGATCACGCGGATACCGACGCCAGACGATTCGGTGTTGACGATATTTTCGACATTACGTTCGCGAGTGATGACGAACTGGCGCAGATAGCGGCCGACGCGCACGTCGCAATAGGACGCACCCGCGCTTTTGGCGGCATTCATAGCGGCATCGGCCAGGCTCTTCTTTACCGCAACGTCAATGGCGCTGTTCAATTCTTCGGCGGCGATCACTTTGCCGAACATCGAAGGAAGGACCAGCCCCCCTACACCCATGGCCCCAAAGGCCAGAAAATCGCGTCTGTGCAAGGTGTGTCTCCCGCCTGTTATGCCCGCCTGTCTACGGGTCGGATTGTGCCCCGGATGCGGCCTGTCGACCGTATCAGCTATTGAACGGCTCGCGGCCGGATGGCCGTACCGGTCTGATAAGGTGGGATCATTGCCGCCTGGACAGTCGGGGTCAAACATCTTTTACGGATGCACAAGAGCGACCCGTATACTTTCGACAAATGTCATCTGTCGAAAAACTGCGTCGACCGGGCGGATTACAGACGCAAAAAATCGGCGATGATGGCTATGCCATCCCGCTGATAATTCGCTTCTTCCCATGAAGAAAGTTGGTCTGGGAAAGAAGATTCGAACCTCCGGCCCCTGCCTCCCGAAGACAGTGCTCTACCAGGCTGAGCTATTCCCCGACCGATGCCGAAGCCGCTTTGTGGGCGGCCCCGTAAGGCAGGAGTGGGCCTATAGAGGGGGCTTTCCGGGCTGGCAAGCGGGCAATGACGTTTTTTTGCAATGATCGCACAATCATCAGAGCAGCCCTTCCGCGCGGAAGCTGAAACGGGCCGGGCCGGCCTGGATGACATGGTCGGCGAGGTGCATGTCGAGCGGGCGCAGGCGGCGGGCGAGCAGGCGGGTCAGCATGATGTCGTCGGGGCGGGGCAGGCAGGATGTACCGGCGGCGCGCTGCTGGATCAGGGCCAGCCACTGGCCGTCCATTGCCAGCAGCCGCCCGAATGTCCCGCGCCAGTCCGGTTGCAGGGGGACGATCCCCCGCGGCCGCCAGTCCGTGTCGAGCAGTGCCAGCAGCAGCGTGTCGCAGTCCGTCATAACGCCAGCATGACGGAACGGGCGGGGCGCCTGCCAGCGCAAGCTGATCCATTATGGAGTGGCCGCCCCAGATTGGCGCGGCGGCGGTGCTGGGCTACAGCCGGTCTATCCAGACTCGCATGCCCAGGAACCTGCCTTGATCGATATGCCTTCTTCGTCCGCCCTCCATTATGAGCAGCAATATCTGGACCTGATGCGGCATATCTGGCGTCATGGCGACGAGCGGGTCGATCGTACCGGCGTGGGCACCCGATCGATCCTGGGCGCGACGATGCGCTTTTCGCTGGCGGGCGATGCCGTGCCGCTGCTGACGACCAAGCGGGTCTATTGGAAGGTCGCGGCGCGGGAAATGCTGTGGTTCCTGACCGGCGACACCAATATCCGCGAACTGGTGAAGCAGAATGTGCATATCTGGACCGACTGGCCGCTCGACGCATATCGCAAGGCGACCGGTGCGGATATCGACCGCGACGGGTTCGAGGCGCGAATCGTCGCGGATGAGGATTTTGCGCGGCAATGGGGCGACCTTGGCCCGGTCTATGGTGCGCAGTGGGTGAACTGGCCCCGCTACGAATCGGCCGGAGACGGCCTGTTCCGCCGCGCGGCGCAGGGGCATAACCAGATTGCCGACCTGGTCGAGGCGATTCGCACGACGCCGGGGTCGCGCCGCTTGTTGTTCACCGGCTGGAACGTGGCCGAAGTGTCGCATATGGCGCTGCCGCCCTGCCACATGACCTATCAGTTTCAGGTGTCCAATGGCCGTCTCAACGGTCTGCTGTTCCAGCGTAGTTGCGATCTGGGGCTGGGTTTTGCCTTCAATATTTTCGGCCTGTCGATGATTACCCGGATGCTGGCGCAGCAATGCGATCTGGAGCCGGGCGAGGTGGTCTGGCAGGGCGGGGACGTCCATCTCTACCTTAACCACGGGGAACTGGTGGAGGAGCAGATGGCGCGGATTCCGTCCGGCACACCGAAATTGCGGATCAATCGGCGGCCTTCGACTATTTTCGATTATCGGATCGAAGATTTTGAAGTGACGGATTACGCGCCGCAAGCCCATATTTCCGCGCCTGTCGCCGTCTGAAAGAGACAGCGAGTTGGACAGGCGTTCGCATGGCTGAAAGGAAAGATGGGTAAGGAAGGCTTGCCTTTTGTGGGGTTGTAATTTAATAATTACGGCAAGCAATATTATTGCAATGCACCATAGGAGGCAGGATGAGCG
The DNA here is from genome assembly GCA_020051025.1 of Sphingobium sp. Taxonomy (GTDB): domain Bacteria; phylum Pseudomonadota; class Alphaproteobacteria; order Sphingomonadales; family Sphingomonadaceae; genus Sphingobium. The sequence continues at coordinate 7,738 of JAGVJS010000005.1, forward strand.
ATCCCACCGGATCAGGCGTCACTGAAGGGCAGGCCGGGCGGAACCTTCCGCCGCTACGCCTGCATGTCCCGGAACCGCCAGCGCGGCCCGGCGAGAGCGCCGACTTCACCCATTTCGA
>JAGVJS010000277.1 GCA_020051025.1 Sphingobium sp.
AAAAGTTCGATAATATATATTATGTTAAATAACACTGCATCGTGACACCGCGTTTGTCTGTCCAGTTCGCTGTCTCACTTACAGCCTCAATCTTCCCGGATCAGGCTGTGTTTGGCGGTATCCCGCATCTTCACATAGACGGCCAGAGAGATGGCGATCATCACGGTCACGTAGACGTAAAAAGCCTGCTCTATCCCGGCCTGCTTGAACCACAGTGCCACGAACTCCGCCGTCCCGCCGAACAAGGTGTTGGCCAGCGCATAGGGCAGCGCCACGCCCAGCGCCCGGATATGCGCGGGAAACAGCTCGGCCTTCACCACCGCGTTGATCGACGTATAACCGGTCACAATGATCAGCCCGGCCATCACCAGCAGCCCGGCGACGACCGGATCCTTGGTGACGGCCAACGTGGCAAAGATCGGATAGGTAAACAGCACGCCCATCACGCCAAAGCCGATCATCAAAGGCTTACGCCCGATCCGGTCAGACAGCGCCCCCGCGACCGGCTGCAACAGCATGAAGATGAACAGCGTCACGGCGTTGATCTGCGACGCGACTTCACGGCTCAATCCACTGGTATTCACCAGGAATTTCTGCATGTAGATGCTGTAAGCATAGAAAGCGATCGTGCCCCCGGCGGTCAGCAGCATGACCGTCAGCGTCTCACGCGGATGCTTGCTGATCAACTCCACAAAGCCCGATTTGGGCGCGCCCGCTGCTTTGGCCACGGTGAAACTTTGCGTTTCTGCCAGCCCCCGTCGCAACCAGAAAACAATGACCGCCAGCGCCCCGCCAATGAAAAAGGGTATCCGCCAGCCCCAGCTATCCAGTTGCGCCTCGCTCAGCGTCGCCTGCAACAGCAGCAGCACGCAGATTGCGACCAGTTGCCCGGCGATTAGCGTGACATATTGGAAACTGGAAAAGAAACCGCGTCGGCTTTTTCCTGCCATTTCCGACAGATAGGTCGCGCTGGCGCCATATTCGCCGCCGATCGACAGCCCCTGCATCAGTCGCGCCAGCACCAGCAGCAGCGGCGCCACCACCCCGATCGTCTCATAGCCCGGCGTCACCGCGATCAGCAGCGACCCCGCGCACATCAATGCAACCGATAACGTCAGGCCGCTCTTGCGCCCATGGCGATCGGCATAGACGCCCATCATCCACGCGCCGATCGGCCGCATCAGGAAGCCGACAGCGAAAATGCCCGCCGCGCTCAGCAGTTGTGCGGTGCGATCCTCGCTCGGGAAGAAATGCGGCGCGAAATAGAGGGTGAAGGCAGCATAGGCATACCAGTCATACCATTCGACCAGATTGCCGGTGGAACCGCCGATAATCGCCTTCAACCGCTGCGCCTGCGTCGGCGTGCCCTGCTCCGCCGGGGACATCACGGCGTCAGCACCATGTCACCATCCTGCACCCCCCAGCTTTTCAGGCGGGACAACATGTTCATGCCGATCACATTCACCTCTCCAAAGGCGGCCGAGACGACGACGGGCAGGTCGCTCGCCGATATGGGGCCGATGGCCAGCGTTGCGATGCTGGAGCGCTTCGCCTCCACTTTGCCGTTGGCGGTGGTCATGACGACCCCCGGCTCCCCGACGTCATAGTTCAGACCAGCGGCGCGCGCGGTATTTTCGGACAGCGCGGTAATGGTCGCACCGCTATCGATCAGAAAGCGGGCGGACGTGCCGTTGATCGTCGCGTCCACCCAATAATGGCCGTCGGGTGCCACCGGTATGCGCAACGACTGCCCCTCGGCTCGGGTGCGCGGCAGGGCGGCAGGCGCCTCGTCCGGGTCGACCGCACTCCCCTCCTCCGCCCAGCGACCGGTCAGGAAACCCTGACTCTGTCCGAACTTGAGCAAACCCAGCAGACCGGCGAAGATGGCTACCCACAGCAGTGCCATGCGCAGCAGACTGCTCCAGGCCATTTGCCGTCCAATCAGAGCGGACCCGACCAATATGATCGCCAGCACATACCAGATGGTCGATGCCGCCTGATCCGTGCCGTCCATTCAGACCCCCTGCTCTTTCGCGTTCAGTTCGATCACCATGCCGTCATAGCCCGGCTCTACGCCCTTGGGGAGAGTGCGCCGTAATGTCGCATAATCCATGCTCTGGTCCATATGAGTCAGGATGGCGCGTTTGGGGCGGGTCGCGGCGATGCCGTCCAGCGTCAGCGCCAGGTGCGGGTGGGTCGGGTGCGGCTTTTCCCGCAGCGCGTCCACCACCCACAGATCCAGCCCATCATACAGCGCCAGCATATCCGGGGTCAGCGCATGGAAATCGGTGGCATAGCCGATTGCCCGACCGTCATAAGTGAAGCGGAAACCGGTGGAATAAATCTCGCCATGGGGCTGGTCGACACAAGCGATGTCGATATCGCCGATGCGCAACCCATCGGGCAGGACATGGGGTTCGATCGTCGGATGATAGCCATTGAGCCCCTCAAACGCATAGGCGAAGCGCTGGCTCAGCAGCTTCATCGTCTGCGCCCGCGCATAGCCGGGCACGGGCGTGCGGCGATGATGGAAGAGCTGGCGCACATCATCGATGCCATGGCTATGGTCGGCATGGTCATGCGTCCACAGGATCGCGTCGATCTGGATGACGTCAGCCGCCAGCAACTGCGCGCGCATGTCCGGTGAGGTATCGACCAATATGCGGGTGGTCGGGCTTTCGACCAGGATCGATACGCGGGTCCGCTGGTTCTTTGGTTCGGTCGGGTCGCAACTGCCCCAGTCGTTGCCGATCCGGGGCACACCCGAAGAAGTGCCACTGCCCAGAATCGTCAGTTTCAGGCTCATGCGACCTTCGAGAAGAGGGCACGGAAATTGGCGGATGTCGCCGCCGCGAGTTGCTCGATGCTTTCCCCACGCAGGTTCGCAAGGAATTTGGCGGTGTCGGCAACATAGGCCGGCTCGCACGATTTACCCCGATGCGGCACCGGCGCGAGAAACGGCGAGTCCGTTTCCACCAGCAGCCGGTCGAGCGGCAGGCGGGCCGCCGTCTCCTGCAAATCCTTCGCGCTCTTGAACGTCACGATGCCCGAAATGCTGATGTAGAAGCCCAATTCTATCGCCGCATCGGCAAAGGCCCCGCTGGCGGTAAAGCAATGGATGACCCCACCATAAGGCCCCTGCCCCATCTCCTCGCGCATGATGCGCAGCGTATCCTCCTCCGCATCGCGGGTATGGACGATCAGCGGCAGACCGGTTTCTCGGCAGGCGGCGATATGCGATCGGAAGCTCTTCTGCTGCCGTTCGCGATCGCTATGGTCGTAATAATAATCGAGGCCGGTTTCGCCGATGCCCACAACGCGGGGATGCGCCGCCCGCTCGACCAACTTGGCGGTATCGACATGGGGATGTTCGTCGGCCTCATGCGGATGGATGCCCACCGTGGCCCACACGTCCGGTTCGCGCACGGCGGTGTCCAGCACCGCGTCCCACTCGCTTTCGCGGGTGGCGATGTTGAGCATCAGGTCTACGCCAGCCGCGCGCGACCGGTCCAGCACATTGGCCTGATCCTCGATCAGCCCTTTGTAATTCAGGTGGCAATGACTGTCGATGAGCATGGGGGTCAGCCTTCCGCCTCGGTCAGTTCCAGACGCGGGAAGAGCGGCTTGGGCGCGCCGAGAATGAAGCCCGACGCCCTCAGATCGGCGTAGAAGCTGCTGCCGATGACGGCATAACCGCGCTTGTCCGCCGCGATCCCCATCTGATCCAGCAGCGCGGTGGCGCTGGCCGGGATGACTGGCTGGATCATGATGGCCAGGCTGGCGATCGCCTCATAGAGCGTGGCCAGCACCGCTTCCATCCGCGCCGGATCGGTCTTGCGCAGCGCCCAGGGTGCCTGCGCGTCGATATAGGCGTTGCAGGCGAAGACGGCGCGCATCCATGCCTCGATCGCGACTGACGGTGCCAGATCGCCCATGGCGCTCTGGAAGGTCTGCGCGGCCTCCGCGATGCTCTTCAGCAATTCGCTATCGGCATCCTGCGCTGCCGGTTCGGGCAGCTGCCCTTCCAGATTCTTGGCGATGAAGCTCAGCGTCCGCTGTGCCAGATTGCCGAAGCTGTTGGCCAGATCGCTGTTCGACCGCGCGACGATCGCCTCCGCGCTATAGCTGCCGTCATTGCCGAAAGTGACTTCGGACAGCAGGAAATAGCGCAACTGATCGACGCCGAAGCGGTCGGCCAGTTCCATCGGATCGGCGACGTTGCCGACCGACTTGGACATCTTCTCGCCCCGGTTCAGCAGGAAGCCATGCCCGAACACCTGCTTGGGCAAGGGCAGCTTCGCGCTCATCAGGAAGGCCGGCCAGTAGACCGTATGAAAACGCACGATATCCTTGCCGATAATGTGCGTGATATCGCCGCCCTCGGCCCAATAGCGCGCCATCCGCTCGGCATCGTGTGGATAGCCGCAGCCGGTCAGATAGTTGGTGAGCGCATCGACCCACACATACATGACATGGCCTTCGCTGCCCGGCACCTTCACGCCCCAGTCGAAGCTGGTGCGTGATACGCTGAGATCGCTCAGGCCGCCCTCGACAAAGCGCATGATCTCGTTGCGGCGGCTGTCAGGCTGGATGAAATCGGGCTGGCTTTCATAGAGCGCCAGCAACCGGTCCTGATAGGCGGACAGGCGGAAGAACCAGCTTTCTTCGACCGTCCATTCGACCGGCGTGCCCTGCGGCGAGAGTTTCGCGCCCCCTTCCCCTTCGACAATTTCCTTCTCGTCGTAAAAGGCTTCGTCGCGGACCGAATACCAGCCTTCATAACGGCCCAGATACAGGTCACCATTGGCCTCCATCGCCTGCCAGATCGCCTGGCTGGCGGCATGATGATCGGCTTCGCTGGTGCGGATGAAACGATCATGGCTGATATTCAGCCTCTCGTTCATCTGCTTGAAATAGCCAGCCATTTCATCGGCCAGTTCGCGCGGCTCGATACCCCGGCTGCGCGCCGTCTGGGCCATTTTCAGCCCATGTTCGTCGGTGCCGGTTTGAAAGAAGACGTCGCGGCCCATCATCCGCTGGAACCGGGCGACCGCATCGGTGGCGATCACCTCATAGGCATGGCCGATATGCGGACGGCCGTTGGGATAGGAAATGGCGGTGGTGATGGTGAAGGGCTTGGACATGGCAACTCCCTAGCCGCTCATCCGCGCCCCGCAAAGTCGCTTTATGCGTGGACAGGCGCCAGCGCAGCGACATGCCCGGCTAGTTCGAACACGACCGCCGCCGGATCGAGCGACAGGATCACCGCTCCACCGGCCAGATGCCGCGCCTTTTCCCAATGGTCGAGCGCATTACCTAACGCCGGCCCCTGCTTCGTTCGCGCTGCCTGCGCGATGAAGGCGGGCGCGCGCTCCAGAAACGCCTCATAGCGCGGCTTGGCCGCCTTGAGCGCCAGCGCCTT
>JAGVJS010000034.1 GCA_020051025.1 Sphingobium sp.
GGTGATCGCGCGGCCCTTGGCGGCCTGCCACGCCCGCGCGGCCTTGCGCACCGCAGCACTGCCGCTGCCGTCGGGCACGCCGAGATGCCCGGTCCAGATCAGCGCCTGCTGGATGTCGGCGGGGACCACCATGTCGGCCTGCACCGGCGTGTTCCACTTGTACTGGAACGCGCCGGGCGTCTGCTGCGCGCCGGCGCCGGCCTGAAACAGCAGCAGGCCCGCCGCCGCACATCCAAGGCCACGAAGACACGCACGAAGGGCAAGCACGACGGAATCCTCCCACCGCCATTGTCGGGGAGATCGGGAGTCCGGCCTACCGTCCGATTGTATCAATCGCATGCGCGAAGCTAGCCCGCGCGGCGCCCGCGCGGCCGGTTGGCATCGCCCCACGCTTCCATGGCGTCGAGGAGGGGCCCCAGCGTCCAGCCCTTCTTGGAGAAGGCATACTCGACATGCGGCGGGATCGTGTTGTGCACGGTGCGCGTCACGATGCCGTCCTGCTCGAGCGCCCGCAGTTGGAGCGTCAGCATGCGTTGCGTGATGCCCGGCAGCAATCGCCGCAGTTCGTTGAAGCGCCGCGGCTGGTCCTTGAGATGGAACAGGACCAGGGCCTTCCAGCGGCCGCCGATCACATCGATGGTTGCCGTCACGCCGCAGAAGGGAGCCTTCGTCATCGCGCCAATCTCCATGTCTGATACTAAGTATAAAATATGTGCGTACTTATTAAAACAGTACCGCGATGATACATGCACTCCAGTTCTTCATGGAGGTCGAAATGTTCGTCATCATGGGTGCGACGGGACAGGTGGGTGGCGCGGCGCTCGAGGCGCTGAAGCAGCGCAAGGCAGTGGTGAAGGCGATCGCGCGCGATCCGGCGCGCGCCGTCGAAAGCGCTCAGTTCATAGGCCTGGAACCAGATCAGCCCATTGCCCATCCGCGCCACGCTGCCATCGGGCTGGCCGATCGGGGTCGGCACGAACCATGTGGGTTTGAGGTAGAGGCGGGCGTGGAGGGGGAGTTCGGGAAGCAATTTCATAACTCCGTTCGGGCTGAGCTTGTCGAAGCCCTGCACTTTTCTTCAAGAGAAGGACAGCCCTTCGACAGGCTCAGGGCGAACGGGAAACGATGCCTCCTTAAGGCTCGTTGGCCAGCAAATAGGTCTGGCGCAGCGTGTCGATCGCCGCGAGCTTACCGCCCACCTCGATATGCCAGAAGGTCCAGCCATTGCAGCTGGGCGCGCCCTGGAGCGTGGCGCCCATCTTGTGGATGGAGCCGCTTTCGGCGCCGACGCTGAGCGAGCCGTCCGCGCGGACCACCGCCTGCCAGCGGCGCTTGCTGTCCATCAGCACCGCGCTGGGATTGAGATAGCCGGTTTCGACCAGCGTGCCGAACGCCACCTTGGGCTGCTGACGCGCGGTCTGCATGATGGTGAGCGAGCTTTCGTCGAGCGGCAGGGCGGCTTCGATCCGCTCCAGCGCGACTTCGATATAGTCATTCTCGCGCTCGATACCGATCCACTGGCGGCCGAGGCGCTTGGCGACCGCGCCGGTGGTGCCGGTGCCGAAGAAGGGATCGAGCACCACGTCGCCCGGCTTGGTGCAGGCCAGCATCACGCGATAGAGCAGCGCCTCTGGCTTTTGCGTCGGGTGCGCCTTGGTCCCGTTGCGCTTCAGTCGCTCCTGCCCGCCACAGATCGGCAGCACCCAGTCGGAGCGCATCTGCAACTCGTCATTGAGAGTCTTCATCGCCTTGTAATTGAACGTATATTTTGCGTCTTCGCCCTGGCTCGCCCAGATCAGCGTTTCATGGGCGTTAGTGAAGCGCGTACCCTTGAAATTGGGCATGGGGTTGGACTTGCGCCAAATGATGTCGTTGAGGATCCAGAAGCCTTCGTCCTGGAGCGCGGTGCCGACACGGAAGATATTGTGATAGCTGCCGATCACCCAGATGGAGCCGTTGGGCTTGAGGATACGGCGGGCTTCGCGCAGCCATGCCTTGGTGAAGCGATCATAGCTGCCCAGCGTGTCGAACTTGTCCCAGTCATTGTCGACCGCGTCGACGCGGCCGCCTTCGGGACGGAACAGGTCGCCGCCCAGCTGGAGGTTATAGGGCGGATCGGCAAAGATCATGTCGATGCAATTGTCGGGCAGGCTGGCCATCTGGGCGATGCAATCGCCGCGCAGCAGACGGTTCGCCTCGATCTCTACGGGCGCAATCGCCTTCTTCCGTCGCGGCGCTGCGACGCGCTCCATAACACCCATGTTCGTGGCCCCCATATCGTCTTGAGGCCCAGCACTGAGTCCTCGGGAGTCCGCCGTCAAGATCAGCGGCTTAGGCCACAGGCTTCATAAAATAGTTAACAGCGATGAGAACGAAGCGGGCACCCACAAGATATTGAGTCGGGCGAGTCGTCCCAGACTCTACATGGGGCGGTGTTGCGCAAAAGACTCTCTGCCGACGCCTGCCTGACTTTTTTTGGTTAACGCCGAAAACAGGCGAGTCGTCGCGTAAAACTGGACATATTCATAACCATATGATTATGAATTAACGATGACAAGTGATTCACGAAACGCCGATCGCGACGCCGCCACCGATGCCCTGTTCAAGGCCCTGTCCGACGGCACCCGTCGCGCCCTGCTGGAGACATTGGTGCGGGAAGGCGAGCAGAATGTGCAGGCGCTGACACAGGTGTCGGGCGTATCGCAGCCGATGGTGTCCCGCCACCTGGCCAAGCTCAAACGTGCCGGCCTTGTGACCGCCCGCCGCGCCGGCCGAGAAACCTGGTATGCGGCGCGGGTGAAGGGATTGGGGCCAGTGATTCAGTGGATGGCGATCCATGGAGCGCTGTGGTCGCAGCGCTTTTCCGCGCTGGAGGGGCTGGCCGGGTAATTGGCGGAAAGGTCTGGCAACATACGCCATGACCGAGATACATGCTCTTTCTCCCCTCCCTTAAAGGAGTGGAGCCGGGTGTGGATATGCCGCGCAGCGGCGCTCAACGATCGATGGGTCGCAGGCTCGCTATGCTCGCACCCACCCCAACCCTTCAAACGAGGCACGTGACTCGTTTGAACTTGAAAGCACGCCGGCCATGTGCTCCTGCCCTAGCGGCAATAGCCCTCCTGCCCCTTCACCACGATCAGGCAGTCGGTCTTTCCGGCCAGATATTTGAAGCCCGTCTCATCGCCAGTGCCCGGCCGGATCGCCAGATCCTTGCCGTCGCGCACGAAGCGGATCGTCGCCCCTTCCGCAACACCCGGATAATCGCCCTGGCGGTCCAGATTATCCTTGTTGGTCAGGGCATAATGGCCCGGCTTGCCGTCGGGCGAAGGCTGGATGTCCAGAAACAGTCCTTCCGGCCCGGTCCATTTGCCGACCCAGTCGTCAGTCGGCAGACGCGCACCGGTGCTCTCATTATCGGCCGGCGCCGCATCGCTTTCATCGAACGTCTCGACCGATGCGACATTGGCGGCATTATTGGCCATCGCTTCATTGTCGGCGCTTTTGGCGCATCCGGCGAGCAGCACAGGCAGCAACAATAGGGGGGAAAGGGCGCGCATCATCCGTCAGTCTCCTGCTTGTCCCGACCACAACCACCGGACGTCCCGATATGATCCCGGGAATATATGACGCTCTCTTGCCAGCCGCCCCGTCCGCGCGCAAAGACGATGCGGGGGAATGACAATGAATGACATGATTGGAGAGCGCGCCAGCAGGGCCAAGCCCAGAGCGCGGTTCGTGCGCGAAGCGCCCGACGTGCGGCGACAGACGCTGATAGAAGCGACCGCCCGCTGCCTCGCCGAAAAGGGCGTCGGCGGCACGTCGGTTCGCGCCATCTGCGCGCGGGCGGGCGTCTCGTCCGGCCTGCTGACCCATTATTTCGAGGGCGTCGATGCCCTGATCCTGGCCACCTATGCCGATGTCGGTACGCGCGTGTCCGCCGCGCTGGATGCTGCGATCGAAGCGGCGGGCGACGATCCGCGCGACCGGTTGCGCGCCTGCCTTCAGGCCAATTTCCGTGAGCCTATTCTGGACCCGGACCTGCTCGCCACATGGATCGCCTTCTGGAGTCTGGTCAAGTCCGACCCGGCGATCGCCGCCGTCCATGCCGACGTCTATGGCGCCACCCGCGCGCAGCTGGAGGCGCTGTTGCAGGCGGCCGCCCCTGCCCTGTCCCTTTCGCAGACGCGGATAGCGGCGATCAGCCTGAGCGCGCTGGTCGATGGGCTGTGGCTGGAACTCTGCCTCGACAGATCGACTTTCTCACCGGAAGAGGCGCAGGCGATGGTGGAGGATGCGATGGGGAAATTATTGCAGATTTAAGGCGATGCGGTCGATCAGCGCGCCAGGCTCTGATCGCTTTTCTCACTTAACACATCCGAGAAAAGCAATTTCCCCCGAATCGACTGCATCCCTACATGGGTCTTCGCAATCGCAACATTCATCGGAAAAGGAAGCCCATGGCTCTCATCAACACGCCCCTGAAGCCCTTCTCGGCCACCGCCTATAAGGAAGGCAAGTTCGTCGACATCACCGACGCCGACGTGAAGGGCAAGTGGGCCGTCTTCTTCTTCTACCCGGCCGACTTCACCTTCGTCTGCCCGACCGAACTGGAAGATCTGGCCGACATCTACCCCACCCTTCAGGGCATGGGCGTGGAAGTCTATTCGGTGTCGACCGACACCCATTTCAGCCACAAGGCCTGGCACGACACCTCGCCGGCGATCGGCAAGATCAACTATTACATGGTTGGCGACCAGAACCATGCGCTGGCCAACCAGTTCGACGTCCTGCGTGAAGGCGTTGGCCTGGCCGACCGTGGCACCTTCGTGCTCGATCCCGAAGGCGTGATCCAGCTGGTCGAAATCACCCCCGAAGGCGTGGGTCGCAACGCGGCCGAACTGCTCCGCAAGGTGAAGGCGCTCCAGTACTGGACCAGCCATCCGGGCGAAGTCTGCCCCGCCAAGTGGGAAGAAGGCGAAGCCACGCTGGCGCCTTCGCTCGACCTGGTCGGCAAGATCTAACTATCAAGTCCTGAGAAGGCCCCTGCCGGACCGGGTTGAGAATACTCCCCGGCCCGGCGGGTTTTTATATCGAAACTCGTCGCTATCTTCGAACCAAACGCCGGGCCTTCGGGTCGCACCGTCCGGCGATCGGATCGTTGCGCGCAGTAATCCATGGAGACGCACAAGATGTTGGACGCAAATCTCAAGGGCCAGTTGAAGGCCTATATGGCGAACATCACCCAGCCCATCGAGCTGGTGGCGTCGCTGGACGATGGCGCGAAGTCGCGTGAAATGAACGAATTGCTGGGCGAGATTGCCGAACTGTCGGACAAGGTGTCGGTCGTGACCGGCGCGGACAAGCGTACACCCAGCTTCATGATCCGCCGTGTCGGCACCGATATCGGCGTGACCTTCGCCGGCCTGCCGATGGGGCATGAATTCACCTCGCTGGTGCTGGCGCTGTTGCAGGTCGGCGGCCATCCGTCGAAGGCGGCGCAGGACGTCATCCAACAGGTCAAGGATCTGGACGGCGATTTCGCGTTCGAAACCTATTTCTCGCTGTCGTGCCAGAATTGCCCGGACGTGGTGCAGGCGCTGAACCTGATGAGCGTGCTCAATCCCCGGATCAGCCATGTCGCGATCGACGGCGGCCTGTTCAAGGATGAGGTCGAGGCGCGCAAGATCATGGCCGTGCCGACCGTGTTCCTGAACGGCGAACCCTTCGGTCAGGGCCGCATGGAACTGGAACAGATCGTCGCGAAGATCGACAGCGGCGCCGAAGCCAAGGCGGCCGAAAAGATCCGCAAGCAGGATCCTTTCGAGGTGCTGGTGATCGGCGGCGGCCCTGCTGGCGCGGCGGCGGCCATTTATTCGGCGCGCAAGGGCATTCGCACCGGCGTGGCGGCGGAGCGTTTCGGCGGTCAGGTGCTGGACACGATGGATATCGAGAATTTCATCTCCGTATCGCGCACCGAAGGGCCGAAGCTGGCGTCGGCGCTGGAGGCCCATGTGAAGGATTATGACGTCGAGATCATGAACCTGCAAAAGGCGGCGAAGCTGATCCCGGCCAAGACCGAAGGTGGCTATCATGAGGTCGTGCTGGACAATGGCGCGTCGCTGAAGGGGCGCACGCTGATCCTGTCGACCGGCGCGCGCTGGCGGCAGATGGGCGTTCCCGGCGAGGACGAATATCGCAACAAGGGCGTCGCCTATTGCCCGCATTGCGACGGTCCGCTGTTCAAGGGCAAGCGCGTGGCTGTGATTGGCGGCGGCAATAGCGGCGTCGAAGCCGCCATCGACCTCGCCGGCATCGTCGCCCATGTGACGCTGATCGAATATGACAGCCAGCTGCGCGCCGATGCCGTGTTGCAGCGGAAACTCGCCAGCCTGCCGAATGTGAAGATCATCACTTCGGCACTGACCACCAAGGTGGACGGCAATGGCGAGCGGGTGACGGGCCTGTCCTACAAGGACCGCAACCATGGCACGGAGCATGATGTCGAGCTGGAAGGCATTTTCGTTCAGATCGGCCTCGTCCCCAACACCGAATGGCTGAAGGACGCGATCGCCTTGTCGCCGCGTGGCGAAATCGAGATCGATGCGCGTGGCGAAACCAGCCAGCCGGGCATCTTTGCGGCGGGCGACTGCACGACCGTGCCCTATAAGCAGATCGTGATCGCCATGGGCGCGGGATCGACGGCGGCGCTGTCCGCCTTCGATTATCTGATCCGCCTGCCGGCCAGCGAGGAAGCCGCGCAGGCGGCATAAAGGTGGCGAAAGCTGTTCCCCGGCGCAGGCCGGGGTCCAGTTCCACACTCTCAACCGGACCCCGGCCTGCGCCGGGGAACAGCCCTAAATCGAACGGTTCCGTAACGGATTGACGGTTTTGCGTCTTCCCGGCACGTTCGGCGCTGTCTCCGGCAGCAGCATCAACACCGGCAAGACGCAAAGCGCCACGATCGCGATCATGGCACCCGGCGCAGCGGCCCAACCGCTGGCTTCCACCAGATGATGCGCCAGCCATGGCGTCAGCCCGCCGAATAGCGCCGTCGCGCTCGTAGCGCCGAAGGCCAGACCGCTTAGCCGCCCCTCGCCGGG
>JAGVJS010000378.1 GCA_020051025.1 Sphingobium sp.
CAGCAGCGACAGCGCGCGCTCATCAAATATCTGATCGCCGACGGCTTGTTCCCGGCTGACGAAGATGCGCGCAAGGCAATGGCGGCGATCGATCCCTATGCCGTGCGCGCCCGCGCGCTGGACGAGGCGCTGACATTGCCCGAACTGGGCCGCGCCCTGTTCCACCTCAACCAGCGGCGCGGCTTCAAATCGAACCGCAAGGCGGACCGCGGCGCTGACGACGATGCCGGCAAGATCGCCATCGGCGTGGAGCGGACGCGCGAGGCCATCGCCGAGGATGAAGCAGAGGCCGGCGTCGAGCCGGGCAGTTGGACCTTCGGCAAATGGCTGCATGAGCGCCGGTTGAAAGGACTGCCCGTGCGCACCCGCCTGCGCCCCGAAAGCGGCGAAGATGCCAAGGGCGACGGTTATGACTTCTATCCGGGCCGCCTCCTCATGGAGGAGGAGTTCGACGCCATATGGCAGGCGCAGGCGCCGCATCACCCCGCCGTTCTGACCGACGAGGTTTATGGCCGGTTGCGCGAAATCATCTTTTACCAGCGGCCGTTGAAGGCGCCCCGTATCGGCATGTGTACGCTGATCCCCGGCGATGAGCGCCTGCCCAAAGCGCATCCGCTGTTTCAGAGGCGTCGCCTGCTGGAAGAGTTGAACGCATTGATGATCGTGCGCCCGGGCGAAGTGGCGCAGCGGTTGACGCATGAGGAGCGGGATATTCTGCTCCTCAAATTGAAGGACAAGGCGAAGGTCGCTTTTGCCAGCCTGCGCAAGACGCTGAAGCTCGATCCCGACGCCCGGTTCAACAAGGAAAGCGAGAACCGTACCGATCTGAAAGGCGACGAGGTCGCAGCGGCGATGGGCGCCAAAACCCGTTTCGGCAATCGCTGGGCGCATCTGTCGATCGAAGCCCAATGGGAGGTGATCGAACGGCTGACCGCGGTAGAGAGCGATGTGGAGGATGCGGCCTTTCGCGCCTGGCTGGGCGAGGCGCATGACCTGTCCCCGGAGCAGGCCCGCGCCACCATCAACGCGCCGTTGCCGCAGGGCTATGGCCGGTTCGGCGAGACGGCGACGAGACGGCTGATCGACGCGCTGCGCGAGGGCGAGAAGGACGGTCGCGTGATCGTCTATAGCGAGGCGGTAGCGCTGGCGGACCTTGGCCATCATAGCGACCGGCGTACCGGAGAGATATTCGCGGACGCACAGGGGCGGCCCCAATTGCCCTATTATGGCGTGGCGCTGGAACGACACATCATGCCGGGCACGGGAAATCCGTCCGATCCGGAGGAAATGCGGGTGGGCCGGCTGACCAATCCCACCGTGCATATCGGCCTCAACCAGTTGCGCCGCATCGTCAACCGCCTGATCCGCGCCTACGGCCCGCCCGCCGAGATCGCAATCGAACTGGCCCGCGAACTGAAGCTGACCGATGAGGACAAGAAGCGGATCAATCGGGAGAATAATGACAACCGCATTGCCGCCGAAAAACGCGGTCTGAAACTGGAGCAACTGGGCCAGCGCAATAACGGCGCCAATCGCGCGCTGCTCAAATTATGGGAGGAACTCGATTCCGACAATGTTCTGTCGCGCCCCTGCACCTATTGTGGCGAACAGATCGGCATCGAGACGCTGTTTTCCCATAGCGTGAACGTCGATCATATCCTGCCGTTCGCGCTGACGCTGGACGACAGCAACGGCAACAAAATCGTCTGCCACACGCATTGCAACCAGGCGAAGCATCGGCAGTCTCCTTTCGACGCCTGGGGGCACACCGCGCGGTGGGAAGGCATTGCCGCACGCGCCGCCCGGCTGCCCAAAAACAAGCGCTGGCGGTTCGAGCCGGATGCGATGGAGAAATTCCGTAACGAAGACGGATTTCAGGCGCGCCATCTGGTCGACACGCAATATCTGGCGCGGCTGTCGCGCGAATATCTGGCCACGCTGTATCCCGACAAGGGCGAAGGCAGCGGCCATATCTGGGTGTCGCCGGGTCGGCTGACCGAAATGGTCCGGCGCAAGCTGGGCCTGAACGACCTGCTGCCCGACCATAATTTCGGCGGCGGCGCGGATCAGGCCAAGAACCGCCTGGATCACCGCCACCATGCGATCGACGCCGTGGTGGTCGCCATCGTCGACCGCAGGATGCTGAACGAAATCGCGCGCGTTTCCGGTCAGGAAGGCGCCGAGGGCCGCGAACGGATCATCATACCCGATCCGTGGGACGGTTTTCGCGACGAGCTGCGCACTGCGGTCAACGCCATTACCGTCAGCCATCGCACCGATCATGGCACGGCGTCGAAGGACGGCCTTCCCAAGGGGCAGGATGCGACCGCCGGGCGGCTGCATAACGACACCGCCTACGGCTTTACCGGCGAGACCGACGCCAAGGGCAACAGCATCGTCGTGCGCCGTGTACCCCTGAACAGCTTCAAGAAACTGAGCGATCTGGAGCGCGTGCGCGACCCCGACCTGAAGGTTGCGCTTTACCAGCATCTGGACGGCCTGGAGGGCAAGGCGTTCGAGGCGGCGATCGGGGAATTTGGCAGTCTCGAATGGCACCCCTATCGAGGCGTGCGCCGTGTGCGCGTGATCGAACCGCTGACGGTGATCCCCATCCGCGACCAGAATGGACATATCTATAAGGGATATAAAGGCGATTCCAATTATCGTTACGATGTTTGGGAATTGCCGGATGGGAAGTGGGTGAACGAAGTCGTTTCCATGTTCGATGCGCATCAGCCCGGCTGGCTGTCCAACATCCGCGCGGCCAATCCGACCGCGCGCAAGATATTGAGCCTGCATCGCGACGATGTGCTGGCGATCGAACGTAATGGCGCGGAACGCGAGTTGGTGCGGGTCGTAAAATTTTCCGGAAAGCAGTTTGCCGTTGCGCCTCCCAATGAAGGCGGCGCGCTGAAGGCCAGAGATGCGGATAAGGAGGATCCGTTCAAATATAGCTATCCTTCGCCCAACACATTGAAAATGTGGCGCGCGCGGCAGGTGCGGATCGATGAAATCGGGCGCGTGCTCGACCCCGGCTTCCCACCGCGCAAGGCCCGTCGCAAGACGCGCAAGCCCGACTGACAGCAGACGACGGGGCGGGAAATGGATCGGATCGTCGACATCGCCACGGACGGCCGCCATCTTTCCGCCTATCGCGGCTTTCTGATCGTTTCGGAAGAAAGGGTGGAGGTCGGCCGCGTGCCGCTGGACGATGTCGCCGCCGTGATCGTCCATGCGCATGGCGTCACCTGGTCGACCAACCTGATCGTCGCGTTGGCCCAGCGTGGCGCGGTGATGTTATTGTGTGGCAGCAACCATTCCCCCGTCGCCGTTTGCCTCCCGCTGGATGGCCATCATGCGCAGAATAGCCGGATGCGCGCGCAATGGGAGGCAGGCAAGCCGCTGTCCAAACAACTTTGGCGTCGCATCGTCATCGCCAAGATACGCTGGCAGGCGGCCGTGTTGGAGGCCAATGGCATTTCCGCCTCCGCCTTCGACCTGCTGGCGCGACGGGTCGGATCAGGCGACCCCGAC
Organism: Sphingobium sp.; assembly: GCA_020051025.1. Taxonomy (GTDB): domain Bacteria; phylum Pseudomonadota; class Alphaproteobacteria; order Sphingomonadales; family Sphingomonadaceae; genus Sphingobium. The sequence goes on from JAGVJS010000378.1 coordinate 3,535, forward strand.
AATGTCGAGGCGCAAGCAGCGCGGCGATATTGGCCGATGCTGATGGGGAAGGATTTCCGACGTGATCGCGAGGCGGAAGGGGTCAACGCCCTGCTCAACTATGGCTATACGGTGTTGCGATCGCTGTGCGCGCGCGCTGTCGTCGCCTCAGGCCTACACCCCTCGATCGGTGTGCATCATGCCAATCGCACCAATGCCTTTGCCCTGGCCGACGATCTGATCGAGCCATTCCGCCCGCTGGTGGACGCGCTCGCCATCCGGATCATTGCGCGCGGGACAGAAGGAGTCACCCCGGAGGCCAAGCGCGCCTTTGCCGGATTGATCGCGCTCGACCTGCCCGGCCCGGATGGGACCACGACAGTCGCAGGCGCTGCCAATCGCGCCGCGCAAAGCCTGGCCCGCGCATTTCAAAGCGGGCAAGCCGCTGACATCATCCTGCCTGCACCGCCCTCCGCCCTGGAATTGGCGGGACTGGATTCGTTGCTGACATGAGCGCAACCCAACTGAGCGGATACCGGCTGATGTGGATATTCGTCATGTTCGACCTGCCGGTGACCACCCGGGAGCAGGCCCGGGCGGCCACGAAATTTCGTGAGTTCCTGCTGGATGAGGGTTTTGAAAAAAGCCAGTTTTCAGTCTATGCTCGGTTCTGCAACGGGAAAGAACAGTTCGAAGCCTATATGCGGCGGGTGGAAGGAAGCCTGCCGGATCGCGGTGATGTTCACATCCTCAGTTTTACGGACCGCCAATATGAAAATATCGTGCGATTTTCTGGGCAGCGACGCCGGCGGCAGCGAAAAAACCCTGACCAACTCGCCTTATTCTAGCGATTCGCATGATATTTCCCCGATGGATCAGTGGGTATTTTCATTGCAATTCAATGCAATAGCCACTGATCCATCATAGCCGCTCAGAGATCGCGGTCCAGCGGCAACAGCACGCCGACAAGGCCGGTGGTGATTCCGATCATAGCCGCTCAGAGATCGCGGTCCAGCGGCAACGCACATGCAGTCCGGCGCATGGACGCGGGCATCATAGCCGCTCAGAGATCGCGGTCCAGCGGCAACATGAACGGATCGCAGATGATCTCGCCCGCGATCATAGCCGCTCAGAGATCGCGGTCCAGCGGC
>JAGVJS010000121.1 GCA_020051025.1 Sphingobium sp.
GCGCGGGTGCAGCGCTGGCTGGTCGCGCGGGCGAAGGCGGTGCTGGAGACGGAAAGCCACGCCATGGCGTTGGATCATGGGCTGATCGTCGCGTCGGTCGGTGTGGGCGACACGCGCAGCCGCTGGGGCAGTTGTGCTTCGTCCGGGGCGATCCGCTATAGCTGGCGGCTGATCCTGGCCCCGCCCGAAGTGCGCCGGGCGACGGTGGCGCATGAACTGGCCCATCTGCTCCATATGGACCATAGCCCGGCCTTCCACGCGGCGCACCGGCGTATCTATGGCGCCGATCCCCGGCCGGCGCGCGAATGGCTGCGCGCACATGGCGCGGGCCTGCATCGGTATCGGGCCTGATTCTGATGGCACGGCAGAAGAAACGCTATCTGACCGCGACCATGCCGGATGGCTATGTGAAGCGGATCGGGCCGACCGCGGACCCCCTCACCCATTATTGGCGGATCGTGGCTGTGCTCGAAAATGGCAAGACCGAGGTGTTCTGGGGCCATACGCGGTCGCTGGCCGAGGCGAAGAAGCTGAAGGGGCCGGCAGCGGACGGCGCGAAGATGCGCGGCTGGAAAAGCTATGTCTTCGAGATAGCGGAATTGGTTGAGGAGCCGGTTTAGCAACATCCGTAGATGAGCACGGCCCTTCGACAGGCTCAGGGCGAACGGAGGTCGTGGGTCAGGCGCGATGCGGCCAGGCTCCCGATGCGTCGCCGGGGCAATCATGGTCGAGGCCTTGCCGATAGGGCAGGCCGCAGTCCTTGCAGGTCAGATACTCGCCGACCTTGAGGCCATGGCCCACCGCCACCCGCTCGTCGAAGACATAGCAGTCGCCCTGCCAGCGGCTCTCGGCTTCCGGCATTTCCTCCAGATAGCGCAATATGCCGCCCTTCAGATGATAGACGTCGTCATAGCCGAGCGCCTTCACCAGCGCGGTCGATTTTTCGCAGCGGATGCCGCCGGTGCAGAACATCGCGATCTTCGGCGTCCGGCCCTGCGCCTTGAGGTCGGCAGCGAAACCGTCGAACCAGTCGGGAAATTCGCGGAAGGAGCGGGTTTCCGGGTCGATCGCGCCCTGAAAGGTGCCGACCGCGACCTCATAGGCGTTGCGCGTGTCGATGATGACCGTGTCGGGATCGGCGATCAGTTCGTTCCATTCCGCCGGGTCGAGATGGGTGCCGGCCTGGTTGGCGGGGTCGAGATCGCCGACGCCCAGCGTCACGATTTCCGCCTTCACCTTCACCTTCATCCGGGCGAAGGGCGCGCCGTGCGCATGGGAATATTTGACGTCCATGTCGGCGCAGCCCGGCAAAGTGCGCAGATGGGCGATCAGCGCGGCGATGGCGTCTTCGCTGCCCGCCACCGTGCCGTTGATCCCCTCCCCCGCCAATATCAGCGTGCCGCATGTTTCCAGATCGGCGCAGCGGAGGCGCAGGTCGGCCGCGATCGGCGCAGGATCGGCGAAGCGGGTGAAGCAATAGAGGGCGGCGACGGTATAGACGGGCGGTTCAGCGGACATGGCGCGCCTATAGGGCTTTGCGGCGCCTCTTGAAAGCCGGGGCGGACAGGCGCATAGGCGGGACATGGTTCCCCTTTCGTTCGCAGGTCAGGCCTTCATGGCCCTGCCCGAGGCCGCGCTTTACTGGCCGGCGCAGCGGGCGCTGCTGGTCGCCGACCTGCATTTCGAGAAAGCGAGCTGGTATGCGCGCTTTGGCCAGTTCCTGCCGCCGCATGACAGCCAGGCGACGCTGGACGTGATCGAGGCGCTGGTCGAGCGGACCGGCGCGCAGGCGGTCTGGTCGCTGGGGGACAGTTTTCATGACGCCGATGGCGCCGCCCGTCTGGACCCGCTGGCGCGCGAAAGATTATTTTCCCTTACGGAAAGGCTGGACTGGATCTGGATTACCGGCAATCATGACGCCGCTGTCGCGCATATGCCGGGGGGACGCCGGGTGGCCGAGGCGCAGGTCGAGGGGATATGGTTGCGGCATGAGGCGGAGGCGGATGATCCGCGCCCCGAAATTTCCGGCCATTTCCATCCCAAGCTGCGCCTGTCGCTCCGCGGCCGGCATGTGTCGCGACGCTGTTTCGTGGGATCGGCCACCAAGCTGATCCTGCCTGCGCTGGGGGCGCTGACGGGAGGTCTGGATGCGGGCCATGGGGAGATTCGCCGGGCGGTCGGGCCGGGTGCGGCTGCGTTGGTGCCGGTCGCGGACAGATTGCTGCGCTTTCCCTTATCGTAACCTTCCGTTACGGAATTCGGCTTACCCTATGTTGCTATCTGGCAACATGGCCCCTCGTCCTTGTCCCGCAGATGCGGAAAAAGCGCGGAAAAGTGCGCGAGTCTTGCCATGTCCTTGCTGTGACAGCATAATCACCATCATCCCGACATGGCGAAAAGTCGTGCGGGCCAGGAGAGGATCGACATCATGACACACAAGAGTCCCTTGCTGACGACCGTAGGTGCGTTGGCGCTGTGCATGTTTGCCCCTGCCGCTCTGGCGCAGGACGCGGCCGCGCCGCAACCGGTTGCGGACGATAATGGCGCGAATATCATCGTGACGGCCACCCGACGGGCCAGCCCCCTGTCCGACGTGCCGATCGCGGTATCGGCGGTGGGCGCACAGGCGATGCAGAATAGTGGCGCGAGCGATATCCGCACCCTCAATCAGCTGGCGCCGTCGCTGCTGGTGTCGTCCACCGGCTCCGAAGCCAACGCCTCTGCCCGTATTCGCGGCATCGGCACGGTTGGCGACAATCCGGGCCTCGAAAGCTCGGTCGCGGTGTTCATAGACGGCGTCTATCGCTCGCGCACCGGTGCGGGCCTTAACGAACTGGGCGAGATTGAACGGGTCGAGGTGCTGCGCGGGCCGCAGGGTACGCTGTTCGGCCGCAATGCCTCGGCGGGCCTCATCAACATCGTCAGCAAGGCGCCGGAGCAGACCTTCCATGCCAAGGGCGAAGTCACCTATGGCAATTATGATTATTGGCGCCTGTCAGGCCGCGTCACCGGGCCGATTGCCGATGGCATCGCGCTGGCGCTGGACGGGGTGTGGAGCAAGCGCGACGGCTTCTACAAGCTGGTCGACGGCACGGGTAACAAGGTCGGCGACACCAATGATCGCGACCGTTATTTCCTGCGCGGGCAGGCGCTGATCGAACCCAATGACGCGCTCTCCATCCGGCTGATCGGCGATTATACCAATCGCGACGAAAGCTGCTGCGGCGCGGCCTATATCGAGGCGCGCGAACGGCGGCCGGCGGCAGGCGGCGGCTATGACACGGCGCCCTTCAACCGCATCGCTGCAATTCTGGCGGGTCAGGGCAGCGTGATCCCGGCCGACCCCTATGACCGCGAATTGCATGTCACGCCAGGCCGTGACTATGTCAGCAAGCTCAAGGACTGGGGCGTATCGGGTGAGATCAACTATGATTTCGGCGGCGCCAAGCTGACCAGCATCACCGCCTATCGCGATTATAAATCCCGCGACTATGGCGATTATGACTATAATCGCGCCGACCTGCTGTATCGCGATCCCAACACCTACCGCCAGTTCGAGACCTTCACGCAGGAATTGCGGTTGCAGGGGTCGGCCTTCAACGACAAGCTCGACTGGCTGGTCGGCGGCTATTACGCCAATGAACGGCTGACCTTGCAGGACAATATCCGCTTCGGCGCGGATTATGGCCGGTTCGCGGCCTGTCGCCTGATGGCTGGCGCGAGCGTCAACAGCAACCTGACGGCGCAGCAACTGGCGGCGTGCGGCAGCGGCCTTGCCACCCAGCCACTCATCACCGGGACGCAGGGGCAGTTGAATGCCGGGCTGACC
>JAGVJS010000371.1 GCA_020051025.1 Sphingobium sp.
CGGTCGACTGGCAGGTCGCTGGCAGTCGCTTTACGACGGAGGGCATTTCCGCGATCAGTCCGCGCTACGGCGCCAAGGAGAAGGACGGCTATACCAACAGCACCTTGAACGGTCGGCTGGGCGTGGCGCTGGCGCCGGGCGTGTCGGTCGATATGCGCGGCTATTATGCCAAGGGGCGTACCGATATCGACAGTGCCGGCACCGTCCCGGACAGCCCGGAATATTCGGAAGTGGAGGAGTGGATCGGTTACGCTGGCCTCAATGCCGACCTGTTCGGCGGGGCGCTGCACAACCGTCTGTCCTTCAGCCGCAGCGAGACGCGCCGCGACAATATCAACCCGTCGCGCAAGCTGCGACAGTTGAGCTTCGCCGCCAAGGGCGAGACCAACCGCTACGAATATCAGGGCGTGCTGACGGTTGCGCCGGGATGGACCGCGACCTTTGGTGCTGAGCGGGAGGAGCAGCGGATGCGGACCGCCTCGCCCTCCGACAGTCTGGCCGCCTATGCCACGGTGCGCGGATCGGCCGATATCGACAGCCTCTATGCCCAGCTGAATGTGGAACCGGTACAGGGTCTGACCCTGAATGGCGGCGTTCGCTACGATCATCATTCGACCTTCGGCGGCAACACCGTCTTCGGCGCGGGTGCGGCCTGGGCGCTGGCGAAGGACAGCACGATCCTGCGCGCCAGCTATGGCGAGGGGTTCAAGGCGCCGACCCTGTACCAGCTCTACAGCGATTATGGGAACACCGCGCTGGTGCCCGAAAAGTCACATGGCTGGGATGCGGGCATCGAACAGCATCTGTTCGACCATGGCCTGATCCTGTCGGCCACCTGGTTCGATCGCAGCACCGACAATCTCATCACCTATAATGGCTGTCCGACGAGTAATCGGCCTGCGCTCTGCTATGCGCCCGGCACGACCACGCCGCGCTTTGGCTATTATGCCAACGTCCAGCGCAGCGAGGCGCATGGACTGGAACTGGCGGGCGTCGCCCATGTCGGCCGGCTGACGCTCGACGGCAATTATAGCTGGGTGTCGGCGGAGGACCGGTCGCCCGGCCTCAACTACGGCAACCAGCTGGCCCGGCGTCCGCGCCATGCGGCCAATGGTACGGCGCGCTACCATTGGGCCTTCGGTCTCAGCACGGCGGTTGCGGTGCGCTGGTCGGGCAGGGCGCTGGATACGGTGCGTACCAGCGCGACCGTTGCACCGCTGGTGAACGCAGCCTACACGCTGGTCGACCTGCGCGCCGAAATGCCGGTGCTGGGCAAGCTGACGCTGTTCGGTCGGGTCGAAAATCTGTTCGACACTTATTATGAAACCGCCCGCCGCTACGGCCAGTTGGGCCGCAGCATTCATGCCGGCCTGCGGGCGCGATTCTGATACCCATGACTCTTATACCCATGACAAGGAGCGCATGATGATGGAGAGCCTGTCCCCTGCTACTGCCCGCCATCTGTGGGTCGGACTGATGACGATCGCCAGCATGGCGGCCACACTGGTGCTGGCCTGCGCCACCCCTTTCCCTGCCTTGGCTGCCATCGCCGCGCTGCATGTCCGACGGCAGGAGGGCATCATCCTGATGCTCGCGGCCTGGGCGGTGTCGCAGGGGGTGGGCTATGGCCTGCTAGGCTATGCGATGACCGGCGAGAATGGCTGCTGGGCGATGACGATGGCGCTGGCGGGCGTCGCAGCGTTGCTGGGCGCGGATGGGGTGGCCCGGCGATTGACCGGTGTGCATACCGTGTTGCGGCTGGCGGCGACCTACGGCGGGGCGTTCGTGGCGTTCAAGCTGGTCGTGCTGGCAGGCGTCTTCCTGCTCGACTCCGGCTGGGCGGCCTTCGCGCCGGAGATATTGGCGCGGCAGTTTCTACGCTACGCCATGATCCTGGCCGGGTTGCTGGCGCTTCAGCATCTGGTGGATCGCAGCAGCCTGCTGCGTGGCGCAGCCCGCAAGCAGGCGGTCGCCTGATGCTGCGCCCGGTCGAGGATGGTCCGGCAGTGGTGGTGTGCAGCAGTTGCCGTCATTCGGCGGAAGTACGAGAAGATGCAGAAGGCATACGCGGCGGCGCCCGGCTGGCGGAGGCGCTGCACCGGGTCAAGGCCGGGTCGGATCGCTATGACGGCGTGGCGGTGCAGGACATGCCCTGCCTCTTCGCCTGTGCCGACCATTGCGCCGTCCATCTGCGTGCGCCGGGCAAGATCGGCTATGTGCTGGGGCGCTTCACCCCGGATGATGATGCCGCCCGGGCGATCCTGGACTATGCCGTCCATCATGCCGCCAGCGATCATGGACAAGTCCGCTATGCCGACTGGCCGCAAGGGGTGAAGGGGCATTTCATCGTGCGGATCCCGCCGCCGGGCTTCGTCGCGACATGAGCGTCTTTCCTACCGTCGCGGCGTTCGATGCCGCATTGGCTGTCCTGCCGCCCGTCGACGAGTGTTGCAGGGCGGCGGCGGCGGCGCGGCAGGCGCAACTGACCAAGCCAGCGGGATCGCTCGGCCGGCTGGAGGATATTGCGATCTTCATGGCCGGCTGGCAGCGGCGCGCCCGGCCACGCATCGATCGCGGCCGGGCGGTGATATTTGCCGGCAATCA
>JAGVJS010000131.1 GCA_020051025.1 Sphingobium sp.
ATGGCCGTGGCCGAAACTGCGCGCGCGCGCGACGAAGCCAATGCGCTTGCCCATAATATCGAGCGCCTGAACAAGGTCCGCAGCGAATTGTTCGAGACGGAAGGGAAGGCCAGCGGCGCCTCCTTCGCGGCGATGCAGGAACTGGCGACCCGCCTCGAACAGGCCGGTCGTCAGCTTGACGGCGCCCTTTATGACGCGAAGCGCAATGTTGAGGCGAAAGAAGGCATGACTCTTGCAGCGAACCGCGAAAAGGAAATCGCCACCCGCCTCAAGGACCGCGCCCGCGCAGATCTGGAGGAGTGGCGCGAGAATAAGCTCGCGGCCTTGCCGCGCTATCGCCGCATGCAGCGGACCGGGGACGTTTGACGATGACCATGCTGACCAGCCTCAAGGCGCTGTTGTTCCCGACCTCCGCCAGACAGGGCGTGAAGGGCGATGTTGCGCCGACCGAAGGCAGCGCCGGCTTCGCGCAACTGTTGAACAGCGTTGGTACGACACCGACCGCCGCCGCACAGCAGGGGGCGTGGGTGGCCGTAGCCTCGAACGGTTTCGCGCATCCCAATAATAATGCTGAATATCAGCAAGTTAACGATGGTCGATGGTATCCTGTCCTCCCCGACGCCACATCTGGGGAGGGAGCCGCAGCCATTGTGCCGGACGATGAAAAACCGCATTTGTCTGTCCAGCTCGCTGTCGCACGTCCCGAGTCCGAAGCCGCCTTATCCACGCCGGCATTGGTCGAAGCCCCGGCAGACTTGATACCCGCAAATGACGTTGAAGCGCCGGCGGACATCCTTCCGGCAACAGATGCCGGGGCAGCGAACGACATTCCCGTGCCGGAACAGCCGGAGGGGCAGGTCGCCGCACCGCCGTCGACCGCATCCGTCGCCGTCGAACGGCAGTCCGTGTCCGCACCGGTCAAGATGCATCCCGTCCGTCCGCACGAATTTGCACAGTTGGACACCGTCGCCCAATCACTATCGTCCGAAACGCCGGATGTGTCGGAAAGCGACGATTTCGCCAGCGACGTTGTAGCACCCGTCGTGCAGCAGGACGGTCAGCCGCCAGCCCAGCCGACTGTCACCGTCATGGCATCGCCTGCTGCACCCATCGCCGCGGAACCAGCCGCGGTGCAGTTTGAAGCCAGTGACCTGTCCCCTGCATCGGACGCCGGCGCTGTTCAGCCCCCAACGAGGCAGCCTGCGCCGGCCGTTGCGGCGAATAGCGTCCCGCCCGCCGCGATCAATCTGCCGGTGGCACAGCCTTCCATTGGCGAGCCTGCACCCGATCCCGCACGCCTGACCCGTCAGCTCGCTTCGGCTCCTCCGATCCAGGCCGTAAGCGCCTCGGTCGACACAGCGCCGGTCGCAGAGGCTGTTTCGATACCGTCCGTCGCACCAACAATGGCTGCGGCCACCCCCCTTGCAACTTCGGTACATGCCGCGATTGAACCGGCGGACGTTGCCGCCCAGACTGCGGATATTGCGCAGGCGACATCCCCTGTCGCGCCCGCCAAGCCGCGCGCTGAGGCCGTATCCCTGCTTCAGCTGGTCCGCGACCATATGAGCCTGCGTGCGCCGCGTCAGCCTGAAGCTGCTGCGCCGGTCAGCGATATTCAAACCGACGCGGCGCCCACGATTGCGCCGACAGTGGTGAATGATACGACTTCGTCGCTGGCATCATTGGTTCAGCCCGCCGCCCAGCCGCTGCCGCCTACTCCCTCCGCCATTCCGATCGTCGACCTGTCCGCCAGCCTTGGCGCGCAAGTAGTCGACATGGGTGTGTCGGGTCAGTGGATCGATGGGCTGGCGCGCGACATTGCCGGTCTTTCGGCCAACGGCGCGCAGGGGCGGTTCCAGATCAACGCGCAGCAGCTTGGTCCCATTCAGGTCGATATCCGCCGGGGCGACGATGGCACGGCCATCAGCCTGACCGTGGCGACCGAAGCGGCCGAACAGGCGCTGCGGCAGGATAGTGACCGGCTGAAGCTGGATGCCGGCCTGTCGGCTGTCCGCATCAGCGATGTAAGGATCGAGCGTGCGCCCCAGAGCACGGAAACCGTACGCTCCGACAACGCGACGAACCAGAATGCGGCGCAGCAACAGTCCGGCGGCAATGGCCAGAATCAAGGCCAGTCGGCTGGCCAGAATATGGGCCAGTCTTCGGCACAGTCGCACATGCAGGGCCGCGGACAACAGCGCGAAAATATCGCCTTCGGGCATAAAGCAGGGAATGACGGAGCCGTTCTTAACCATATGGACGCCGGCGACACCGCGGGCGGGGCTGCGCGCGCGCGTTATGCGTGATCAGCTTTAATCCCAGGGGACAAGACAGATGAGCGACGAACCAAAGGCCAAGAAGAAAAAAGGCGGGGGCATGAAGATGATCCTGCTGCTGGTCGTGGGTGTCGTCGTGGGTGGTGCCGGCGCAGCAGGCGGCCTTTATGCCGCTGGCTTTTTCAGCCCCAAGGCCGAAGGGCCGAAGGAAGATCCCAACAAGCCTGTCTTGGTCTTGGCCGGTGAAGATGCGCAGGCTGTCGCGACCGCCCATGGCTGGGCTGGCGAAGGCGGCGGTGGCGA
>JAGVJS010000251.1 GCA_020051025.1 Sphingobium sp.
CATGCCGTGCCGGAACCGACAACCAGCGCCGGCAAGGCCCTGGCCCAGCGCGCGAGGGACATTCTGCCTCCTGCCGCGCTGCCCAATGCCCTGCACGGGCTGGAGCGGCTGGCCGGTTATCAGGATGTCGGCTACGCGGCCCTGTATCTCGATCGGCTTGAAGTCATCGCGCGCCTGGACGCCGCTCCCCACGCGCTGACCAGCGAGACCGCCCGTCATCTGGCGCTCTGGATGAGTTATGAGGACACCATTCGGGTCGCCGACCTCAAGACGCGGGACAGCCGCCTGCAGCGCGTTCGGAGCGAAGTGAAGGTGTCCGATGGGCAATTACTAGCGGTCACCGAATTCATGCACCCGCGCCTGCAGGAGGTATGCGAAACGCTGCCAGCCTCGATCGGCCGAAGCATCCTTCAGAGCAAAAGGCTGCGCGGGATGCTCGAACCCTTCTTCGAAAAGGGCCGGCATGTCGAAACCACCAGCTTGAAATGGTTCCTGATGCTGCGCCTGCTTGCCGGGATGCGGCGCTTCCGCCCACGGTCGCTGCGCTACGTGGAAGAACAGGAACGGATCGAAAAATGGCTGGCGCGCGTGCGGGAAGCTGCGGTCGCGAATACGAACGTGGCGCTTGAAATCGTGAAGTGCCAGCGCCTGATCAAGGGCTATGGCGACACCTTCGAACGTGGCCTGGGCAATTTCGAAAGGCTGATGGCCGCTCTTGAAACCCGGCCGCATACTCCCGAGCAGATCAGCGCGCTTCGCGACCTCGCACTGGCTGACGAAAAGGGCGTCGAGTTCAAGACGGCGCTGGAAGCCGCATGACCGAAAGGCGAAAGCCTGCGGAGCATCATGGGGGACGGTGTGCAGCCCCCCCTCCCATGATGCTCCGTAAAGATTCTTGCCATTGCGCAAGCCATGATGGGGCGGGGAGACCCACCCCTGATGATGGGAAGCCGGAAAGGCCTCCCACCACAATGACGTCCTGTCAGAACTCGTAGCGCAGCCCCAGCTGGAACAGGCGGGGCGCCTTGTAGGACACCTCGTTGCAACCGCAGAAGGATGCCAGGTCGAAGCCCTGCACGCCCTGCCGCACGTCGGTCAGGTTCTTGACGCCAAGCGTTACCTGCCACGGATCGCCCTTCCAGCTGATGCTGGCGTTCACCATCATCGCCCGGTTGAACCGGTCTGCGCTGAAATTGCGCAGATTATAGTAGAAGGCGTCAGTATACTCCGCATCCGCACCCGCCGACATCTTACCGCCAAAGGCATCCCAATTGTAGCGCGCAAAGATCGTCGCCTGGAGCGGCGGCGCATAAACCGGCTTTACATCGCGGGAAATCGGCCCGTTTACGCGCAGCGGCACGTCCTTGACCTTCGCATCGAAGTAGGAAACGCTGACGCCGACATCCATGCCCGCGAACGGTGACGTGAAGAAGTCCATTTCGGCGCCGAAGGTTTCGGAATCCGCGTTGATGACGACGCCGGAAACCCCGGTGAACAGAAATGCCTGATAGTCCCGATAGTCGTAATAATAGGCCGAGGCGTTCAGGCGCGTGCGGCCGTCCGGGAAAGTATATTTGAAGCCGCCTTCATAGCTGGTCAGCACTTCCGCCTTGTAGGGGATGGAGCTGAGCGGAACCGGGAGGCCGCCAGCCAGATTGGCGTTGTAACTGCCCGCCTTCACGCCGCGATTGATGCCCGCATAGAGCAACAGGTCCTGATCGGGCTTGTATTCCAGCTGGAACTTGCCCGCCCAGAGCGTCTGCCCACGGGAGTCATGATAGGCCTGCCCGTTGTTGGGACCAATGACGATGGGCGTGCCGACCTGCGCAACCAGCGAGCTTTGCGTCGGATAGATCGCCTGAGCGAAGTCGTACTTCTTCTCTTCCTGGATGATCCGGCCGCCGACAATGACCGTCAGCTGATCGGTCAACTTATAATCAAGCTGGCCGAATGCGGAATAGGAGTCGGTCCGCAGATGGGCGTCCAGGCCCAGGTCAAACGGCGCACCGGGCACGACACTGCCGACAGGGAATTTCAGGCCGTTGATCGTCTTGTTGTTGATGTGCAAGTAAAACAGGCCCGCCACCCAGTTCAGACTATCCGTCTTCCCGTTCAGACGGAATTCCTGTGAGAAGCTGTCGGCCGAGACACCGGCATAGTTCGCCGACTGGTTACCCGGACCGGCATCGACGTCGACGAACAGACGCTTGTAGAAATGCTTGTAATCACTGACCGCCGTGAGCGTCACCGCATCCGACAATTCGGATTCCGCCGTCAGATTGGCGCCGAAAGTATCCGTGCGACCGTGCTTCCTGAAGGCATAGTCGCTTGAAGTGCGGACGCCCTTGCCATCCGGATCCTTGTAACCGAAGAAGTCGCCACCGGGAACGGGGCGGCCGAAGCTGTCACCGAACACGCCGTCATTGTTCGTGTCGGAACCCAGATCCTGACCGTTCGCGCCGATCGTCGCCCGCGTTTCATTGGGCCCGGCATCGATCACATCGACCAGTTCGCCGCCAGCGTTGAACACGCCGATCGTTGCCTTCGACTGGTAGGGCGCCGTCGACATGCGGCCGCGCGCGGCATTGACCGCCACGGTGAAGCGCGTGGCGTCGCTGACTTCCAGCAGCGTCGTGAGACGGCCTGCCAGAGTATCGTCGTCGCCCAGGTCCGCACCGGCGCCCGCACCGGGCGAACCGCCGACGGCTCCGGCCGGATATTCGTTGCGCAGCAGCGGATCG
>JAGVJS010000252.1 GCA_020051025.1 Sphingobium sp.
GGCGCCTTCGCCTTCACCCGCGTCCGCCCCGATTTCCGGGCGCGGACGCGGGTCGAGCGACTGGTCATGGCGGCGCTGCTGATCGCCTCGCTGATCGCCATCATCACCACGCTGGGCATCGTTGCCTCGCTGCTGTGGGAAAGCTTCCGCTTCTTCTCGATGGTCAATCCCATCGACTTCCTGTTCGGCACCAAATGGTCGCCGCAGTCGGCCGCCATGGGCTATGGCAATGACGATGCCTTCGGCGCGGTGCCGCTCTTCTGGGGCACCATCTTCATCGGCGCGATCATCGCCATGATCGTGGCGATCCCGCTGGGCCTGATGAGCGCCATCTACCTGACCCAATATGCCAGCCCGACCGTCCGCAAATGGATGAAGCCGACGCTGGAGATGCTGGCTGGCGTGCCGACCGTGGTTTACGGTTATTTCGCCGCGCTCACCATTGCGCCTGCGCTCCGCGACTTCGCAGTGATGATCGGCATCCATGGCGCATCTTCGGAAAGCGCACTGGCCGCGGGGCTAGTGATGGGCGTGATGATCATTCCGTTTGTGTCCTCCATGGCCGACGACAGCATCGCCGCCGTGCCGCAATCCATGCGTGACGGCAGCCTGGCGATGGGCGCAACCACCAGCGAGACGATCACCCGTGTCCTCATCCCCGCCGCCCTGCCCGGCGTCGTCGGCGGCGTACTGCTGGCCGTCAGCCGCGCGATCGGCGAGACGATGATCGTGGTGATGGCTGCTGGTCTGGCCGCGAACCTGACCGCCAACCCCTTCGCCAGCGTGACCACCGTGACCACCCAGATCGTCCAGTTGCTGACCGGCGATCAGGAGTTTGACAGCGCCAAGACGCTGGCCGCCTTCGCGCTGGGGCTGGTGCTGTTCATCGTCACCCTGCTGCTCAACATCGTGGCCCTGCGGGTCGTGAAGAAATATCGCGAGGCTTACGACTAATGAGCACACGCAACCCCACCGACTGGAAGTCGGAGGCCATGCGCAAGCGGATCGCGGGGCGTTATGCCGCCGAACGCCGCTTCAAATTTGCCGGCCTGTTCGCCGTCCTCCTGTCCGCATCCTTCCTGGCCTTCCTGCTCATCACCATGATGGGCAACGGCCTGCGCGGCTTCACCCGGACCGAGATCGCGCTGAAGGTCGATTTCCCGGCCTCGCCGCTGCTGCTCGATCCCAAGGCGATTACGGACGAGGCTCTGGCCAACGCCAATCTGCCGATGGTGACGGGCACGGTAGCCAAGGAGGCGCTGGGCGAGAAGGCGGACGCACTGTTGTCGCCGACGGCCTGGATCAGCATTCGTGATGCGATCAAGGCTGATCCTACGATCCTGAGCCGCACCGCCACGATCAGCGTCCCGGCCTCCACCGGGCTGGACCTGGCCGCCAAGAGCAAGGGGTCACCCGAGATGGAGGCGGAGGTCGCAAGGCTGAAGCAGCAGGGCGTGCTGTCGACCGGTCTGAACCTTGGCTTCCTGACCGCCAGCGACGGCACCGATCCGACGCAGGTGGGTGTCTGGGGCGCTTTCAAGGGATCGTTGCTGACGATGCTCGTCACGCTGATCCTCAGCTTTCCGGTAGGCGTGGCGACCGCGCTCTATCTGGAGGAATATGCCCGCAAGAATTGGTGGACCGACATTATCGAAGTGTCGATCAACAATCTGGCGGCGGTGCCTTCCATCATCTTCGGCCTGCTGGGCCTGTCGATCTTCCTGAACCTCGCCCATCTGCCGCGATCCGCAGCCCTGGTCGGCGGTATGACGCTGGCGCTGATGACGATGCCGGTCATCGTCATCGCCGGGCGTAATGCGATCAAGGCGGTCCCGCCTAGCATCCGCGACGCGGCACTCGGCATCGGGGCCAGCCCGGTGCAGGTGGTGTTCCAGCATGTGCTGCCACTCGCCCTGCCCGGCATCCTGACCGGCACCATCATCGGCATGGCCCGCGCGCTCGGTGAAACCGCGCCGCTGCTGATGATCGGCATGCGCGCCTTCATCGCGACCCCGCCGGGCGGCATCACCGACCCTGCGACCGTGCTGCCGGTGCAGATTTTCCTGTGGTCCGATGAAGTCTCCAAGGGCTTCGTCGAAAAGACTTCCGCCGCGATCATCGTTCTGCTGGTCTTCCTGCTCGCGATGAACGGCCTCGCCATCTACCTGCGCAACAAGTTTGAAACACGGTGGTAATGACACCCATGACAGAAGAACAGACCAACCTGACCATCGACAATCCGAAGATGTCGGCCCGCGACGTCAAGGTTTTCTATGGCGAGAAGCAGGCCATCAAGGGCGTGTCGATCGACGTCGGCATGGACCATGTCACCGCCTTCATCGGCCCGTCGGGCTGCGGCAAGTCGACCTTCCTGCGGACGCTGAACCGCATGAACGACACGGTCGCTTCGGCGCGGGTCGAAGGCGAGATCACGCTGGACGGCGAGAATATCTACGCCCCGTCGATGGACGTGGTGCAGCTGCGCGCGCGCGTCGGCATGGTGTTCCAGAAGCCCAACCCCTTCCCCAAGTCGATCTACGAAAATATCGCCTATGGGCCGCGCATCCACGGCCTGGCCGCATCCAAGGCGGACATGGACGTGATCGTCGAAAAGTCGCTGCGCCGTGCGGGCCTGTGGGATGAAGTGAAGGACCGGCTGCATGACAGCGGCACCGCCTTATCGGGTGGCCAGCAGCAGCGCCTGTGCATCGGCCGCGCGATTGCAGTCGAACCCGAAGTCATCCTGATGGACGAGCCTTGCTCAGCACTCGACCCGATCGCGACCGCCAAGATCGAGGAACTGATCCATGAACTGCGCGGCCGTTACGCCATCGTGATCGTGACGCACAACATGCAGCAGGCCGCCCGCGTGTCGCAGCGCACGGCCTTCTTCCATCTGGGCGATCTGGTCGAATATGGCGTGACGTCGGATATCTTCACCAATCCCCGCCAGGAGCGGACCAAGGACTATATCACCGGTCGGTACGGCTGATCGCGGGAGAGACAGACATGGCTGAACATACGATCAAGGCATTTGACGAAGAGATCGACCGGCTGCGCGGGCTGATCGCCGAAATGGGCGGTCGGGCCGAAGCGGCGATCGAAAATGCGATGCTGGCGCTCCAGCGGCAGGACAAGACGCTGGCCGCCCGAGTCGTCGCCGACGACAAGCGCATCGACGCGATCGAGGCGGAAGTCGAGAAGCTGGTGATCCAGGTGATTGCCCTGCGCGCGCCGATGGCCAACGATCTGCGCGACGTGATCGCTGCACTGAAGATCGTCAGCGTGGTGGAACGCATCGGCGACTACGCCAAGAATATCGCCAAGCGCGTACCGCTGATCGCGACCAACACCCGCACGCTGGAACCGATCGCGCTGCTGCCCTCCATGGGGCAGGTTGCAGGCGAAATGGTGCATGATGCGCTGAACGCCTTTGCCGCGCGCGACGCCGATCTGGCGCTGGCGGTGATCGAGCGCGACACGGTGGTCGACGATTTCTACAACAGCGTGTTCCGCACGCTGGTGACGTTCATGGTCGAAAATCCCAAGACCATCAGCGAATGCGCCCACCTGCTGTTCGTGGCCAAGAATATCGAGCGGATCGGCGACCATGCGACCAATGTCGCGGAAATGGTCTATTATGCGGCCACCGGCCAGACCCTGCCCGAGCGTGAGCGCGGCGCTGACCTACAGCCGGAGGACTGATTCATGGCGCGAGCGAAGATGCTGCTGGTCGAGGATGACGCAGCGCTGGCTGAACTGCTGATCTGGCATTTCAAGCGCGAGGATTTCGACGTCGCCCATACGGTCGATGGCGAGGAAGCGCTGCTGATGGCGCAGGAAAATGTCCCCGACATCGTACTGCTCGACTGGATGGTCGAAAGCCTGTCGGGGATCGAGGTATGCCGCCGTCTGCGCCGCATGAACGGCACCGCCAACATCCCGATCATCATGCTGACCGCGCGCGGTGAGGAAGAGGATCGGGTGCGCGGTCTGGAAACCGGCGCGGACGATTATGTGACCAAGCCGTTCAGCCCCCGCGA
>JAGVJS010000423.1 GCA_020051025.1 Sphingobium sp.
CGCCTTCGCCAACGCGCGTTATCGGGCGGGGTCGGTCGGGATGCTCAATGTTCTGGTGGCGCAGACGGCGATGCTGGACGCGCGGGCTGCGCAAGCCGCCTCGCTCCAGCGCCTGTCATCCTTGCGCGTCGATCTGTTTAAATCCCTTGGCGGTGGCTGGCAGGGGAGCGAACAATGACTGCGCGCCGGATGCTTGCCGCAGGCGGGCATCCGGCCGGATATGGGGTCTGAGTGGGATTTATGCGTCCTTGCGGCGGTAGCGGAAATACCAGACTTCGTGGCCGATGCGGCGGGCTTTGGCTTCGTAGCGGGTTTCAGGCCAGCCGCCGGGACGGGTCTGAAAATCCTTCGGGTCGCTGGCCAGCCAGTCGAAGTCGGGATGGCCGTTCATCACCATCAGCGCCCAGCGCAGATAGACCGGGTGATCGGTGCCGAAGCGGAACTCGCCGCCAGGCTTGAGTTTGCGCGCGATCATTGCGACCGGGCCGGGGTTCATCATGCGGCGCTTGGCATGGCGTGCCTTGGGCCAGGGGTCGGGGTGAAGGAGATAGACGAAGCTGAGCGAGCCATCGGGGATGCGGCTGAGCACGTCGAGTGCGTCGCCCATATGGAGGCGGACATTGCCGAGCGCGCCGTCGCGGATATGGCCGAGCGCCTGCACCACGCCGTTCAGGAAGGGTTCGCAGCCGATGAAGCCATGGTCGGGCAGCATGTCGGCGCGATAGGCCATATGCTCGCCGCCGCCGAAGCCGATTTCGAAATGGAGCGGGCGATCGTAGCCGAAGAGGTCGGCGGCGGTCACGGCGCCTTCGGCCGGCACCGACACGGCGGGCAGGAGGGTGTCGACCAGTTCCTGCTGCCCCTTGCGGAGCTTTGGCCCCGACTGGCGGCCATAGAGGCGGTTGAGGGTCGTGGGGTCGCCGGATTTATGCGCTGTCATGGGGTGCGCCGATAGCGAGGCGCGGCGATGGGGGCAAGCGGGGAGCGCTTGATGTTGGAGAAGGGGTGCCCCTTCCCTGATCCGTCATTGTGCAGTCCGGGCCACGGGAAGGGGCAGATTGAAAAGAGGTTGGCGACGACGGTTGAGGAGGGGATGTCGTCGGATTTCGGCGGAACATGGCTGAAAGCCGCCCGCCGCCACAGGTCCGTCAGGTCATTTGCACTTGATGAAACGACCCTTCGCATCCTTGCAGGGCGCCTTTTTGACGGGCGGCTTGGGGGCGCATTTGACGAACTTGCCCTTCGCGTCCTTGCACGGGGCGGCAGATGCAGGAGCAACATTGCCGGCGATGAGCGCGAGGCTGAGGAGGGCGGTGGCAACCATCTTTGTCATGATATGCCTCTTTGGGGAGAGGGTGTCGGGTTCGACAGGGGTTGCGAACCCGACGAGGCTTTTATGCGCCCGGCGGGGGCGGTTGCCTAATGAACTTTTCGTCATTTTATGGACAGGAAAGGGGTATGAAAAAGGGCGCCGCGGGGATGCCGGGCGCCCTTTTTATGTTGTGTGTGGAGGCTTGCGCCCCACCCCCCTGCGACTAACGCGCTGCGCGCGAAGTCTCGCGGCCCTCCCCTGAAGGGGAGGGGTATAGTCATTTATGCGAGCGCGGCCTTGAGCTGATCGACCAGGTCGGTCTTTTCCCAGGGGAAGTAATCGCCGTCGGGGGTGCGGCCGAAATGGCCGTAGGCGGCGGTTTTCTGGTAGATCGGCTTGTTGAGGCCGAGATGGGTGCGGATGCCCTTGGGCGTCAGGCGCACGAGGGTCGGCAGGACCGCTTCGATCGCGGAGGCTTCCACCGTGCCGGTGCCGTGCAGGTCGACATAGAGCGAGAGCGGCTCTGCAACGCCGATGGCGTAGCTGAGCTGGATCGTGCAGCGACGGGCGAGGCCGGCGGCGACGATGTTCTTTGCCAGGTAGCGGGTGATGTAGGCGGCAGACCGGTCGACCTTCGTGGGATCCTTGCCGCTGAAGGCGCCGCCGCCATGGGGCGATGCGCCGCCATAGGTGTCGACGATGATCTTGCGGCCGGTGAGGCCGGCGTCGCCATCCGGGCCGCCGATTTCGAACAGGCCGGTCGGGTTGACGTAGATGCTCTCGTCGCCCGGCAGCCAGCCTTCGGGCAGGATGTCGGCCATCACGCCCTTGACATAATCGCGCAGTTGGGCGCGGCTGTCGTCATTGTCCATGCCGGCGGCATGCTGGGTAGAGACGACGAGGGCGGTCGCGCGGACCGGCTTTTCATCGATATATTCGAGCGTCACCTGGCTCTTGGCGTCCGGCTCCAGGAAGGGGACGACCTTGGCGTGGCGGTCGGCCGCCATGCGTTCCAGGATCTTGTGGCTGTAATAGAGGGTGGCGGGCATGAGGTCGGGGGTTTCATCCGACGCATAGCCGAACATGATGCCCTGATCGCCGGCGCCTTCATCCTTGTTGCCGCTTTCATCGACGCCCTGCGCGATGTGGGCGGACTGGCCGTGGAGGTTGTTTTCGAAGCGGAAGCTTTCCCAGTGGAAACCGTCCTGCTCATAACCGATGCGCTTTACGGTCGCGCGGACGGCGGCTTCGATTTCTTCCTTGGCGCCCGGCGCCCATTGCCCATTTTCATAGACGCCCTTGCAACGGATTTCGCCGGCCAGAACGACCAGCTGGGTCGTGGTCAGCGTTTCGCAGGCGATGCGGGCTTCGGGGTCTTTCGACAGGAAGAGATCGACGATGGCGTCGGAAATCTGGTCAGCGACCTTGTCGGGATGGCCTTCGGAAACGGATTCCGACGTGAAGAGGAATTGGTTACGCATGAGACTCCCGTAAGATACTTGGGCGGATTGCGGTATAAAGAAATCTTTATGTGGCTATTAGCTTTTGGCTCTGCGGAGCGCAAGGGCTGCGCCGAATAGCAAAAGCATGAGCGCAAAGGGCGCCCAGTTGCCGAGCCGCGCGAAGAGCGTGGGCGGGAGCGCGGGGGGCAGGCCGGAGTCGAGGAATCCCGCGCGGTTGAGGCCTAGGGCATAGACGACCTGCCCGCGCGCATCGATGATCGCGGACACGCCGGTGGGGGTGGAGCGGATGATGGGAATGCCTTCCTCCAGCGCGCGCAGGCGGGCTTGCGCAAGGTGCTGGACCGGACCCCAGCTGCCGAACCAGGCGTCGTTGGAGGGGTTGAAGAGGAAGTCGGGGCGGTTGGCCGGGTCGATCACCTGCCCGGAAAAGATGATCTCATAGCAGATCTGGATGCCCATTTTGAGCGGCGGGCGGCCGGGATTGGCGGGCAGTGTCAGGCTTTGCGGGCCGGGGCCGGGCCAGAAATCGGCGTCGCCCGGCACCAGGCGGGACAGGCCGATCGGTTCGAGAATGTTCCGCATCGGCAGATATTCGCCATAGGGCACCAGATGCGCCTTGGAATAGCGGCCGGCGATGGTGGCGGCGGAGGTGACGATCCAGACGCTGTTATTGGCGCCGGAGAGTTTGTTGGTGAGGACGCCGTTTTCCTCCACCGGCTTGAAATAAACCTTGTCCCCGCCGGTCAGCAGCAGGTCGTTGGGGCCGAGCAGATGGGCGAGACGGGCGCGCCAGTCGGGTTCCATGTCGAGATAGGCGGGGATCGCGGCTTCGGGCCAGAAGATCAGGCGCGGGGCGGGGCGAGGCTGGCCCGACAGGGTCGAGAGCTTGTGGAAATTGCGATATTCCGCCTCGATCGAATATTTTTCGTCCTGGCCGATATTGGGCTGCACCACGCGGATGCGCGGCGCGCCGGTGGGGGCGGCGGGGCCGGGCGAGAAGATGCCCCAGAGGGACAAAGCAGCGAAGGGCAGCAACAGGGCGATGGCGGGGCGGACCTGTCGGCGGAAGGCGAGCAGCAGGCCAGCGGCAGTCAGGATGGTGATCGCGCCAAGGCCATAGGTGCCGATGAGTGTAGCGCCGATGGCGGCGCGCGGCGCCATCAGAATGACGCCCAGCGGGTTCCAGGCGAAGCCGGTGAAGAGGGTGGAGCGGAGATATTCGGTGGCGATCCACAGGGCGGCGAAGAGGAGGATGAAGGACAAAGGCTCGCTCCGCTCGCCTACCCACCCCCGGCCCCTCCCTGAAAGGGAGGGGAGTTTGTGGTGGAGCCACCATGTGCCCAATGTCGCGAGGCCGGGATAGATGGCGAGGTAGAGGGACAGGAGCAGCACCGCGCCATAGCCGAACCAGTAGGGCATGGCGTCCTGAAAGGTGAAGGCGTGGGCGATCCAGTTGAGGCCGAGGGTGAAGTGGCCGACGCCGAACAGCCAGCCGCGCAGGAAAGCGGCGCGGCGGTCTGGGGCGTGCTCGATCAACAGGATCAGCAGCATCAGGCAGGCGAGCGTCACCGGCCAGAGATTGAGCGGAGCAAAGCCGGTGGCGGAGGCGAAACCCGCCAGCAGCGCCGCGACTTTGGGATGGCGGGCGAAAGCGGTGTTCAGCACGTCAGCGGATCGATTCCATCGTGGCGCCGGAGCATGTGTCGCTCTTCTGCCCGCCGCCCGTTAGCATCGAGGCGGCGATGAAACCGCCGACGATGAGGACAAGGAACAGGGCGGAGAGGAGGGCGAGATATTTTTCGATGAACGCCTTGATGGGCCGTCCGAATTTCCAGAACAGGAAGCCCACCAGCATGAACTGGAAGGCGCGGGACAGGATGCTGGCCCACAGGAAAGTGAAGAGCGACAGGCCGATAAAGCCCGCCGTGATGGTGATGAGCTTGAACGGGATGGGCGTCGCGCCCTTGATCAGGATGATCTCCGCGCCGTAATCGCGCAGATAGCAGGCCGCGACCGGGAATTTGGCGGCGAGGCCCAGCGCTTGCAGGATCTGCTGCCCGACGGTTTCATAGAGGAAATGGCCGATGCCATAGCCCAGCAGCCCGCCCAGCACCGAGGCGAGGGTGCAGATGAAGCCGAAGCGGATCGCCTTTTCCGGGCGGGCGAGGCACATCAGGCCCAGCAGCGGATGCGGCGGGATCGGGAAGAAGCTCGATTCCATGAAGCTGATGGCGAAAAGCCACCGTTCGGCGTGGCGGTGCGCGGCCTTGGCCAGCGTCCATTGATAGAGCCGTGTAAGCATCGCGGCGGGACTAGCCGAGATCGTTTCGGGTCGCCAGCGCTTTTGCGTGACCGTGATGCGACAGGCTTGGTGGCGACGGGCTTGATTGTTCGGCGCCGTCTGGGCATGACCCCCCTCTTCCAAGACCTGTTCGGCCGGCGCATTTGACCTTTTCTTCGATTCCCTGGGACAAGGTGCGGCAGCGCGCGGGTGGCATCGCCTTTGCGCTGGTGCTGAACCTGCTGCTGTTGCTGGCGCTCTTCACCCTGTCGCCCCGGTTCGAGCCGCCCAAAGTGGACGATCGCCTGCCGGTGACGTTCGACGTGGAGACGGGTGAGAAGACCGAGCAGCAGCAGGCCAAGGCGGAGAAGACGCAGAAGCGGGAGGAGCAGTCCTCGCCGCAGAAGCAGGCCGACCCGGTGGTGCGGCCGCCGGTTCGGCAAGAAAAGCCGGCCGAGCAGCCGCCGTCGCCCTTCCCCTTCCTGACGCTCAATCGCGAACAGATGGCCTCGGCCGATATCGGCAACATGCCCAAGGGCACGCAGGGCGCGGGCGAGGGCAAGGGGAACAGCGCCATGGTGCAGGGGCCGGGCGAGGGGCCGGGCGGAGTGCAATTGTACGAGGCGGAATGGTATCGGCGGCCGACCCATGCGGAATTGTCCACCTATCTGCCGGCCAATGCGCCGCCGCGAGGCTATGGTCTGGTCGCGTGCAAGACGATCGACCATTATCATGTCGAGAATTGCCAGATTTTGGGGGAATATCCGCGCGGATCGGGCCTGGCCAAGGCGGTGCGACTGGCGGCCTGGCAGTTTCTGGTGATGCCGCCGCGGGTCAATGGCAAGAAGATGGTGGGCAGCTGGGTGCGGATCCGCATCGATTATACGCGGACCATGGTGCCGGGTGAAGTGGCGCCGGGGCCAGAGGCGGATGATGGGGCCGGCGCGCAAGCGCGGCCGCAGTCGAAGCCGCTGGGGCCGGGAGTGGCCGGACCGCAATTCTGAAGGACGCCAATTCGTTGCGAGCGGATCGCGCGCTGTCTTGTCCGACGCTCTAGGATCGCCGTCGTTGCAGATGGAGGCGGTGATGCGGGTGGCCATTGTTACGTTCGACGGATTCAACGAACTGGACAGTTTCGTGGCGCTGGCGCTGCTGAACCGGGTGCCGGGATGGCGCGCCGGAATTTGCGGGCCGGGGGAGGCGCTGACGTCGATGAATGGCGTGCGGGTCGATGTGCAGCAAAAGATTGAATTTGCGAGCGAAGCGGACATCGTGCTGATCGGGAGCGGCGTGCGGACGCGGGAGGTTGTTTCGGATGCGAAACTGATGGCGCGCCTGCGGCTGGACCCGGCGCGGCAGATCATCGGGGCGCAATGTTCGGGCGCGCTGGTGCTGGCGAGGCTGGGGCTGCTGAAGGATGTGCCGGTCTGTACCGATGTGACGAGCAAGCCATGGGTGGTGGCGACCGGCGCGCAGGTGATCGAGGCGCCGTTTCATGCGACCAATAGTGTCGCGACGGCAGGCGGGTGCATGGCGGCGCAGTATCTGAGCGCCTGGGCGATCGGGCGCGGGGCGGGAG
The DNA here is from genome assembly GCA_020051025.1 of Sphingobium sp. Lineage (GTDB taxonomy): Bacteria > Pseudomonadota > Alphaproteobacteria > Sphingomonadales > Sphingomonadaceae > Sphingobium. The sequence continues at coordinate 6,636 of JAGVJS010000423.1, forward strand.
AAGAGGCTGCGCGCGCCGTGATCGACTATGTCGCGCCGGTGGGCGAGAAGGCCCAGACGGTTGCGCGGGTGATGGGGGTGGTGGGGCCTTTTCTGGCGGTCGATGGTGAAAGGGCTTCGACTTCGCTCAGCCCGAACGGTTCATATTGAGGCGTATAAATAGATTGCATATTGATACTGGATAGGCAGAGTGGCCCTGACCGACCTGACCACTGGAGGAGAGACGAGATGATTATCCATGGCGCACGGCCATCGCCCTTTGTGCGCAAGGTCATTGTCTTCGCGGCGGAAAAAGGCATCGATGTCGAGGTGCAGGCGGCCGGGTTCGGGCGCGGGGCGGAAGGCTATCTGAAGGGGTCGCCCTTCGGCAAGATACCGGCGCTGGAGGATGGCGATTTCCTGTTGTGCGATTCGACCGCGATCATCACCTATATGGATGCCCTGCACCCCGGCACGGAGATGATCCCGACCGAGCCGAAGGCGCGTGCCCGGACCATATGGTTTGAGGAATTCGGCGACACGGTGGTGCAGGCGGCGGGGCAGAAGATCTTCTTCAACCGGGCCGTGGCGAAGCGGTTGAAGCGGGAGCCGGACCTGGCGGCGGCGGACCGGGCAGAGGCCGAGGAAATGCCGAAAATCTATGATTATCTGGAGAGCGTACTGCCGGAAAGCGGCTGGCTGGTGGAGGATCGCTTCACGCTGGCGGATCTGGCGGCGGCCTGCCCGATCATCAATGTCGGCTATGTGTCGGACGGGTTGCGCGCCGATCGCTGGCCCAGGGCTGCGGACTGGATTGCGCGGGTGAAGGCGCGGCCGAGCGTGGCGGCGGCTTTGGCGGAGGAAGCAGAGGCGATTGCGTCGATGATTCAAAAATAACCCATATGGAACATTCTTCTTGACATCGTCACGCTGATCTGGCAGAGATTGGCACAGTGGAAAAATGTGAGTCGCCGACGCAGTGATGCAGGCTGCGGCGATGAAGGGCTGGTCCGGTGGGGCCGGCCTTTTTCTTTTGGGGCGGGATTTTCAGGGGAGGCAGGCATGGCGGGCAGGCGAGCGCTGGTGCCGCAGCGACAGCGGGCAGGCGGGACAGTGAAAGCGCAGTTGCGCAAGGCGCGCAAGGATAGCTGGACCGAGCGGAAGGAGGGGATATTCTTCGCGACGCTGGCGCAGACCTGCAACGCCAGCGAGGCGGCGCGGGAAGCGAAGGTTTGCCGGGCAAGCGCCTATCGCCGCAAAGCCACCGACCCGGCCTTTGCGCAGGCATGGGATGCGGCGCTGGACGAAGGCTATGGCGAGATCGAACTGGCGCTGATGCGCGCGGCGCTGTTTGGCAGCGAGAGCGAAGAAAGGGTGCGCGACGGCGACGGCGTGGTGAAAACGCACAA
>JAGVJS010000036.1 GCA_020051025.1 Sphingobium sp.
AGCCGCTGCGCCGCGATGGGCGACGCGACCGACCTTGGTCCCCATGACCTGGCTTATGTCAGCCCGCGCAGCGCCGCGGCCGTCAGTCGGGCCGGGGCAATCGGCTATGAAAATCGCCTGCTGCCGTTGCCGCCTTTCCTTATGGAAGGGGGGATGGGGGACTGGAGCCAGATCATCGACGGCCTGCGCCTCACCGGCTTCTTTCTGGAACGGTCGGTGCTGACGGATCGGCGCGCCGACATGCTCGCTGCCCGCGAAAGACTGGTCGATCGCCTCAAAAGAGCGGTTGCCTAAAGCGGGTTCGTTCTGCAAAGGCCGGGGCCGACAGCCTGCCCTTTTCTTTCAACCATGGGGCAGTCGCGAACATATTGTGAGGAAGCAAGACCATGTTGATCGCCCTGTTCCCCGGAGACGGCATCGGCCCCGAAATCGTCGCTCAGGCAAAGCGCGTGCTGGATGCGCTGGCGATTGACGGTCTGACCTATGAGGACGGTCTGGTCGGCGGCGCGGCTTACAAGGCGGTCGGCCATCCGCTTCCGCCTGAAACGCTGGACGTTGCCAGGCGCGCCGACGCCATCCTGTTTGGCGCGGTCGGCGATCCCGACTGCGATTCGCTGGAACGCCATCTGCGCCCGGAACAGGCGATCCTGGGCCTGCGCAAGGAACTGGGCCTCTTCTCCAACCTGCGCCCGGCCAAGGTTTTTCCCGAACTGGCGCATGAAAGCGCGCTCAAGCCCGAAGTCGCCGGCTCCATCGACCTGCTGATCGTCCGTGAAACCAATGGCGACGTCTATTTCGGCGAAAAGGGCTTTCGCCAGACCACCGATGGCCTGCGCGAAGGCTATGACATCATGTCGTACAACGAAGCCGAAGTGCGCCGCATCGCCCATGCCGGTTTCCAGGCCGCCCGCGCGCGTCGTGGCAAGCTCTGTTCGGTGGACAAGGCCAATGTGCTGGAAACCAGCCAGCTCTGGCGCGACGTGGTGATCGAAGTGTCGGCCGACTATCCCGACGTCGCTCTGACCCATATGTATGTGGACAATGCCGCGATGCAGCTGGTCCGCAATCCCGGCCAGTTCGACGTCATCGTCACCGGCAATCTGTTCGGCGACATTCTCTCCGATCAGGCGAGCATGTGCGTCGGCTCCATTGGCATGCTGGCGTCGGCTACGCTGAACGGCAGCGGCCAGGGCCTGTACGAGCCGATCCACGGCTCCGCGCCCGACATTGCCGGTCAGGGCAAGGCCAATCCGCTGGCCACCATCCTGTCCGCTGCGATGATGCTGCGCTATTCGCTGAACCTGCCCGAACAGGCCGACCGTATCGAAACCGCAGTCGCGAAGGCGCTGGCCAATGGCGCACGTTCGCCTGACCTTGGCGGCACGATGAACACGGTGGAGATGGGCGACGCCGTGCTGGCGGTCCTCTGACCGCTCGGTTCGTCGCATAAGCGACGGAAAAATTTAAGTTTTACGTCCCCATGCCGATCTAATCGGAAAATGGGGACGCACAAATGCATATCGAATTGACGCAGGGGCATGACGACCTGCGCGCGGCCATGCGGGATTTTGCGCATATTCTGCAATCGGCGACGGTCCAGGATATGCCGGAAGTCGCCCGCCGTCGTACCCGTTTCTCGCAACTGTTCCGCGATCATATGGGGCAGGAGGACGCAATGATCACGACGCTGCGTCGCGGCCCGCTCACGCCACAGGCGGACGGCGTGCTGCGCGACCATAGCCGGGCGATGGTCACGCTGTTCCTGCGTTACAGCGACCATATCAAATATTGGACCCCGACCCAGATCGGTCAGGACTGGCGCGGATATCGGGATGCGGTGCTGATCCTCCAGAACGGCCTGTACGACCGGATGGAATGGGAGGAAGACCATCTCCACCCGCTCTTCACCGGTCCCAGCCTGCGAGCAGCCTGAACGGTCCAATTTGCCGGCATCGGTCCTGTCCTACTCTGCGTCTGGCAGATAAGGGCAGACCATGACCGATTTTTCGCTCGCTTCCCTTCGTGCCGCCGCCGCCATGGTTCATGCGCAGGTGCCGCCGACGCCCCAATATGCCTGGCCGCTGCTCGGTCGTCGAAGCGGTTGCGATCTGTGGGTAAAGCATGAAAACCACACGCCGACTGGCGCCTTCAAGGTGCGCGGTGCGATAACCTATATCGACTGGCTGCGTCGCGCGCACCCCGAAGTGACCGGCATCATCACTGCGACCCGCGGCAATCACGGTCAGGCGCAGGTTCGTGCCGCCACCGCCGCCGGCCTGTCCGCCACCATCATCGTCCCCCACGGCAACGCGCTGGAAAAAAATGCCGCGATGCGCGCTTTTGGCGCGAACCTCATCGAACATGGCCATGATTTCGACAGCGCGAAGGCGGAGGCCGTCCGCATGGCGGAGGAGCAGGGCCTGTTCATGGTCCCGGCCTATCATGAGCAACTGGTGCGCGGCGTCGCGAGCTATGGGCTGGAACTATTTGATGCGGTGCCGGACCTCGACACCGTCTACGTCCCGGTCGGTTGCGGATCGGGCCTGTGCGGTACGATCGCGGCCCGCGACGCGCTTGGCCTGAAGACGAGAGTGGTGGGCGTCGTGTCCGCCCATGTCGACGCCGCCAAGCGTAGCTTCGAAGCGGGCCGTCTGATCGCTTCGCCCACTGCCCACACCTTTGCCGATGGGGTGGCGGTCTGCACCCCGGTGCAGGCCGCGCTCGACTATTTCGGGCCGCGCGCCGACCGCTTCGTCGCCGTCACCGATGATGAAGTGGCCGAAGCGATTCGCATCTACTGGCAGGACACACATAATCTCGCCGAAGGCGCCGGCGCGGTCGCATTGGCCGCCTGCTTGCAGGAAAAGGCGCGAATGTCGGGCAAGAAGGTTGCGGTTATCCTCTCGGGCGGTAATGGCGACATGAGCCAGATGGCCGAGATATTGGGCGGCGCGACGCCGCGGGTAGAATTGCGGAAGGCGATATGAAGCGGAAAAGCGGTCAGAACCCGGAGATCACGAAGAACTGGAAGCCGGCGACGCTGGCCATTCGCGGCGGCACCGCCCGCAGCGAATACGGCGAAACGTCCGAAGCGCTCTTCCTGACCAGCGGCTACAGCTATGATCGGGCAGAGGATGCCGCCGCGCGCTTCGCCGGTGAGCAGCAGGGGATGACATACAGCCGTCTGCAAAATCCGACCGTCGAAATGCTGGAACAGCGTATCGCCCTGCTGGAAGGGGCGGAAGCCTGCCGCGCCACCGCCAGCGGCATGGCCGCGATGACCGCCGCCCTGCTGTGCCAGTTGTCCGCAGGCGATCATGTCGTCGGTGCCAAGGCTGCCTTTGGCTCCTGCCGCTGGCTGACTGATACGCTGCTGCCGCGCTTCGGCATTGAAACCACGACCATCGACGGCAGCGATGTCGCTGCATGGGAAGCGGCGGTGCGTCCCAATACTAAGGTTTTCTTTTTCGAAACCCCGGCCAATCCGACCATGGACGTGGTCGATCTGGCGGCGGTCTGCGCCATCGCCAGGGCGCGGGGCATCACCACCGTCGTCGACAATGCCTTCGCCTCGCCCGCATTGCAGCGGCCGATGGAGTTTGGTGCCGACGTCGTCGCCTATAGCGCGACCAAGATGATGGACGGGCAGGGCAGGGTGCTCGCCGGCGCCATTTGCGGCACGCGCGACTGGATCGACAATGTCCTGTTGCCCTTCCATCGGAACACCGGTCCGACGCTCAGCGCTTTCAACGCCTGGGTGGTGCTGAAAGGGCTGGAGACGCTGGACCTGCGCATCCGCCGCCAGAGTGATAATGCGCTCAAGGTGGCCAAATTCCTGGAAGGACGGGTAGCCAAGGTCAATTATCCGGGTCTGGAAAGTCATCCGCAGCATGCGTTGGCCATGCAGCAGATGGATGCGGCCGGCCCGATCTTCTCGCTCTATGTCGGCGGCGGCCGGGCGGAGGCGCACGGTCTGCTCAATGGCCTCGAACTGGTCGATATCAGCAACAATATCGGCGACTCGCGCTCGCTCATGACCCATCCGGCTTCCACCACCCATTATGGCATGGCGGAAGCAGCGCGGCTGGAAGTCGGCATCACCGAAGATATGCTGCGCCTCAATGTGGGGCTGGAAGATGCGGACGATGTCATCGCCGATCTGGATCAGGCGCTGCGCACGATAGGGCGTTGACGACTAAGGGGGTTAGGGCGCATTTCTGAGATATGACGGTGCTTGCGCTCTTCCCCTTTCACGCCACCACGCGGGACGTTACGGTCCATGTCGCGGTCACCTTTCTGCCCGAACAATCGGAGCCGGATCGGGGGCGCTGGTTCTGGGCCTATCATATCCGTATCGAAAATCAGGGCGACCAGCCGGTCCAGCTTCTGACCCGTCACTGGATCATCACCGACGGGCGCGGCGCCCAGCATCGTGTGGATGGCGATGGCGTGGTTGGTGAGCAACCAGTTGTGCAGCCGGGGAAAAGCTATGACTATGTATCGGGTTGCCCTCTCAATACGCCGACCGGCTCGATGAAGGGCAGCTATCGCATGATCGGTGTCGGTGGAGAGACCTTTGAAGTCGCCATTCCCCATTTCGCCCTGGTTGCACCGGCGGTGGCCGAATGAAGCGGACTCATTTGCCACTGAATGGCCTGCGCGTACTGGATGCTGCCGCGCGGCACCTGTCCTTCACCCGCGCGGCAGACGAACTGGCGGTGACGCCGGCCGCCGTGGGTCAGCAGATTCGCGCGCTGGAGGATATGCTGGGCGTCGTCCTTTTCCGCCGCACGCCCAAGGGACTGGAACTGACCCCGGAAACCGAAGCCGGCCTTGATGCCCTGCGCGCCGGCTTTCTGGAGTTTGAGGAGGCCGTTCGCGCGATGCAGGCGGGTCAATCCAGTAACGCGCTGACCATCGCCGCGCCGCGCGATATCACCGCAAAGTGGCTCCAGCCGCGTCTGGCCGCCTATGCTGCCAGCCAGCCGGACCTGAGTTTTCAGCTGATATCGGCGGACGAAGCGCTGGATTTTACCGAAGCCAATCTGGATATCGCCCTGCGCCTGAGCGACGGCGCTG
>JAGVJS010000192.1 GCA_020051025.1 Sphingobium sp.
GATCACGGTGGACCCCTCCCCGCCGACACCGGTGTTGCCGTCACAGGCCGGTGCAGAGGCCAGGCTGGCGACCGGCGCGGCCTGACGATATGACGGCCGGTGCAGTCAGGCGATTGCAACCGGCCGGATCGCCCGCTATCGCGACACGCGCACGGCCCCGTAGCTCAGTTGGATAGAGCATTCGCCTTCTAAGCGAATGGTCGCAGGTTCGAATCCTGCCGGGGTCGCCATCAAAAACATATTTCGGGAAGTTTGGCGTTGTTGTGGCGCGCATGCAGTTACCGTGCCACTGGAAATAAAGGCACCATTCCGCCCGGAAGCGGCATTTCCTGCTGGGGCGACTATCCTGGCAGGACGATCCAACGCATTTTCCTCTCACGCTGCCGCCGAGGCGGCGCAGGCCGCACGGTCCTGGGCTAATCCATTGCCATCATTGACGTTATGAGCCGTTTGCAGCGGCCCTAATGCGTGATTGCCATAAATATAAATGCTGTTGGGATGGTCGTGAAAGCCGGATATTTTTCAAAAGCCCTCAAGCCGTCTGACCCAATCAAGAAAAAATTGGAAGAAATCGGATGGAACACCGGCAATCTGGTTTTCATCAATGCCATAAGGCGCATTTTTGACTGCGACCGGATATCCATTCATGACGATGTCAAGCGGCTGGCGCAGTATCGGACTTTCATAACCAACGATCTTATCTGGTTGAGAGAAGGGGATCGCCCCTGGGATGAATTGCGCGCGCAGCTGCGCGTTGCGGGCGACTGCCCCCTGGTTCCGCTGAGCGTAGGGTTGCAGGCCCCCGAGTTCAGATCGGACTTCACCATCCCCCCGGACATGGTGAACTTCCTGAAAGCCGTAGCGGAGCGCGTCCCCTTGCCGACGCGCGGAACATATACCGCCGAAATATTGGAGCGGCATGGCATAAAGAATGTGAAAGTGCTGGGCTGCCCGTCACTTTACCAGTTGCCGCTATATTCCGGCGCATTGACCGGTCTGGCCAGAAATCATGATGGCCATGTCTCCGCGATAGCGAACATGTCGTCCGTCGGAGCAGAAATGTCGGACAAAGAACGTGACCTGCTGATGTATTTTCCAGGCAGGTTTACGGGATTTATCGATCAGACGATGGACCTGGAATGGAAGCTGAGCGAGGATCTGGCGCCGGTCAAAGCGTTTTTGAAGCAAGCAAGCCACACCTTCTTTGATCTGGAATCATGGGTTTCCCATTGCGCGGGATATAATTTCTCCATGGGTGCCCGGTTCCATGGAAATGTCGTCCCACTCCTGAAAGGCGTAAGGTCTCTATTCATAACCGTCGATAGCAGAACGGCGGAAATGGTGAGATTTCTTAAACTTCCGCATATCGATATTGCTGATTTCGATATAGATAAAGACATAAGACATTATTATGAAATATCTTCCTATGAAGGATTTATTTCAAATTATGGCAATATGATGAATGATTTTGTGAATTATGCAGCAGAGAACGACATTCCGCTGTCCAGCGATTTTGAAGAGGCCGTGAAAGACCTTCTTCCTGCTTCACACGAAGCGACGGCGTAGGACGAGGGCATAGCGGGCGACCGCGTCGGGCGACCATTCGCCCGACACATCGGTCAATCGCCTGTGCCTACGAGCAGATCGTCCAGGACGGTCATGGTGAAGATCGGGTCGGCGTCCGGTGGCACTTCCGCCACCGCGTCGACGAAGGCCGCGCGGGTCGCGGGTTCATCATAAGCCATCTTCCGGTCGAAGGCCGCCCGCCATGTCGCTTCATCCGGCCATTCGGCATAGCCGACGAACCGGCCATCCGCGTCGCGATGCAGGCGCGAACCGTAGCTGCCATATTTTTCGCGAATCAGGTCAGTCCCGCGGCGCCATGCCGTGCGAAACTGCTCTTCCTTGCCGGGATGCACCCGCCACCAATAGACTGCGACGAACATGGCTCTCTCCCTTCGAAGGGGAGAATGAGCCGGACAGGTCGCAGGTTCCCGGCGGATGACAGGGTAGCGCCGACCTTCCCCAACGAAAGGCCGGCGCCGCCAAATCAGAGAATGGTCTGGCCGGTCTTCGCCCAGTCGGCGGCGAAGCCTTCGAGACCCTTGTCGGTCAGGACATGCTTCGACAGCATCTTGATGACCGACGGCGGCGCAGTCATCACGTCGGCGCCGATGCGGGCGCTTTCCAGCACATGGATGGGGTGGCGGACCGATGCCACCAGGATTTCGGTGTCGAAACCATAATTGTCGTAGATCAGGCGAATGTCGCCGATCAGCGCCATGCCATCAAAACCATTGTCGTCATGACGACCGACGAAGGGCGAGATGAAGCTGGCGCCGGCCTTGGCCGCGAGCAGCGCCTGATTGGCCGAGAAGCACAGGGTCACGTTCACCAGCGTGCCGTCGTCGGTCAGCGCCTTGCAGGTCTTGAGTCCGTCGATGGTCAGCGGCACCTTGATGCAGACATTGTCCGCAATCTTCCGCAGGACTTCGGCTTCCTTCATCATCGTCTCATGGTCGAGCGCGACGACTTCGGCGGAGACGGGGCCGTCGACGATGCCGCAAATTTCTTCGACGACTTCCAGGAACTTGCGGCCCGACTTGTGGATCAGCGACGGGTTGGTGGTGACGCCGTCCAGCAGGCCGGTGGCGGCCAGTTCACGGATTTCGGCGGTGTCGGCGGTATCGACGAAGAATTTCATGGGGCAGGACTCCGGGGAGGTTCGAATCGCGCCCCTTTAGCGGTTGCCGGCGGGATTCGCCATGTCGGGCGTGGCGATTTGCATCTGGTGCCCGCCGCGATTACAGCGCGGGCACCTTTCCAAAGGACCAGACATGCCCCGTTTGCGCCGCGCCCGCCTGATCGCGGCGCTTTGCCTGACCCTGCCCTTCGCCTGCCCGGCGCGGGCCGCGACCGAGGAAAGCCAGGCCTGGCTGACCGAACTGGCCACCATCAGGATCAGCCCGGCCGACATCGTCACCGTGGATTCAAGCCAGCACCTGCGATCCGATACCGATAGTGGCGGCGAGCAGTTCGTGGCGCGGATCGGGCTGGACCATGCGGTCGCGCCGCACCTGCAAATGGGCGGCGGCATCGCCTATCTGGAGAGCGAGACGGACAAGGAATTGCGCCTGTTCCAGCAGGCGATCGTCACCAAGGGCATCTGGCTGAGCCGGACCCGTGTGGAACAGCGCTTCTTCAGCACGGCGAACGATCCAAGCTGGCGTCTGCGGCAGCGGGTGCAGGCATCCGTGCCGATCGACCGGGCGAAACAATGGACGGTCATTGCCGCGACCGAATTCTTCTTCCACCTCAATCGTGCCCGGCCGAGCGACAAAAGCGGCCTGGCCATGATGCGTAACCAGATCGGCCTGCGCCATCCGATCGCGCAGGCGCTGGATGCGCAATTGCTCTATATGCGGCAGCAGAATTTCCGCGATGGCCGGCCCGATATCGTGTCGCACATCCCCTGGCTGACGCTGAGCTGGCGGCTTTAGCAACCGGCCATTGCACCCTGCGCCCAGCGCTTTAAGGACTAGGAGCATGTCGTCCCGCGCTCGTGTCCTGATCCTCAACGCTGCCCTTGGTCCGCTCGACTATCGCGTGCCCCATGGCATGTCCGTCAAGCCCGGCAGTATCGTCGTCGCGCCGCTCGGGCCGCGCCAGTTGATCGGCGTGGTGTGGGAAGAGGATAGTTTCCCGGATAGCGAGACGGTTGGCGACAATCGGCTACGTAACCTGCTGGAGGTGGTGGACGCCCCACCCCTTCCCGAAACGCTGCGGCGGCTGATCGAGTGGACGGCGGATTATTATCTGGCGCCCCCCGCCGCGGTGCTGCGCATGGCGCTGTCGTCCATGGCGGCGCTGGAGGGCGCGCGGACAGTGATCGAATATCGGGCGACCGGCGCGGTGCCCGATCGCATGACCGAGCAGCGTACGCAGGCTTTGGAACGGATCGGCGACCGGCAGGGACTGATCCGCGAGCTGGCGATGATCGGCGGGGTCAGCGACGCGGTGATCCGCGGCCTGATCAAACAGGATATATTCGAGCCGGTGGAGGTGAGCGTCGACACCCCCTTCCCCATGCCCGATCCGGCCCATGCCCAGCCCATCCTGTCGGAAGCGCAGATGGCGGCGGCGGAGCAGATGGCCGACGCCGTGCGCGCGCATGAGTTCGCGCCCTTTCTGCTGGATGGCGTGACCGGGTCCGGCAAGACCGAGGTGTATTTCGAGGCGATCGCAGCGGCGATCCGCGCCGACCGGCAGGTGCTGGTGCTGCTGCCGGAAATCGCGCTGACGGAGCCGTTTCTGGAGCGGTTCGAAAAGCGTTTCGGGACGGTGCCGGTCAACTGGCATAGTGGGTTGCGGCAGAGCGAACGACGCCGGGCGTGGCGGGCCATTGCCAGCGGACAGGCGCAGGTGGTGGTGGGCGCACGATCGGCGCTGTTCCTGCCCTATCCCAATCTGGGCCTGATCGTGGTGGACGAAGCGCATGAGGCCAGCTTCAAGCAGGAAGATGGCGTCCATTATCATGCCCGCGACGTGGCGGTGATGCGCGGGCTGATCGAGAAATTCCCGGTCATCCTGGCGTCGGCCACCCCGGCGATCGAGACGCGGCATCAGGTCGAACTGGGCCGCTATGCGGAGATCAAGCTGCCGTCGCGCTATGGCGGGGCGGAAATGCCGGGGATCGAAGGCGTCAACCTGCTGACCGATCCGCCGGAGCGCGGCCGCTGGATCGCGCCGCCGCTGGTGAAGGCGATGGACGAGGTGATGGCGAAGGGCGAACAGAGCCTGCTCTTCCTCAACCGGCGCGGCTATGCGCCGCTGACCCTGTGCCGTCATTGCGGCTATCGGTTCCAATGTCCCAATTGCACCAGCTGGATGGTCGAACATCGGCTGACCCATCGCCTCGCCTGCCATCATTGCGGCCATGTCATCCCCGCGCCGCGCCGCTGCCCGGAGTGCAAGGAGGAGGATAGTCTGGTCGCCTGCGGTCCCGGCGTGGAGCGGATCGCGGACGAGGTGAAGGCGCTGTGGCCGCAGGCGCGCATCGCCCTGGCCACGTCCGACACGCTCTGGTCGCCGGCCCGCGCCGCCGATTTCGTGAAGTCGGTGGAGGCAGGCGATGTCGACATCATCGTAGGCACCCAGCTTGTGACCAAGGGCTATCATTTCCCCAACCTGACTTTGGTGGGGGTGATCGACGCCGATCTGGGGCTGGAGGGCGGCGACCTGCGCGCGGCGGAGCGGACCTTTCAGCAGATCGTGCAGGTGGCCGGCCGCGCCGGCCGCGGGGAGAAACCGGGCAAGGTCTATATCCAGACGCGCATGCCCGGCAGCGAGGTGATCCAGTCGCTGATCGAGGGCGATACCGAACGCTTTTACGCGGTCGAAACGGAGAACAGGCGGCGGGCCAACGCCCCGCCCTTCGGTCGTTTCGCCGCGATCATCATATCGAGCGAGGATGCAGACGAGGCGGCGCAGACTGCGCGGCTGATCGGCAAATCCGCGCCGGTGATCGAGGGGATGCGGGTCTATGGCCCTGCGCCTGCGCCCTTGTCGGTGCTGCGGGGACGACATCGGCACCGGTTGCTGATCCATGCCACGCGACAGGTGGATATTCAGGCGGCGATCCGCGAATGGCTGGGCAACCTGGCATGGAAATCGGGCACCCGCGTGGCGGTGGACGTCGATCCCTACAGCTTCATGTGAAAGTCAGCCGACATCGGCGGGTGAGACGATGATGACCACCCGGCGGTTTTCGCGCCGGCCGGTCGCCGTCGCATCGGCGCCGTTGCCGAGCGGCAACATGGCAGGCTGGATTGCAGGAACCGCCAGCGCGGTGGTCGGCAGCAATAGCAACAGATAGAAGAATAGACTGCGCAAGCCCGACCTCAGCCCCAGACTTATCAAGGTCAGGCCGACTATAGTTAATCAGACGTAAAATACAGCAAAAATCATTGCGGTTGCGATATGGGATTACGGGACGCCCCCCTTGCTGGCGCAGGCATGTTTAGCGCGTTAGAGTTGCGCGATGGACAGCCCCTGCTGCAATCTCTGCGCCCTCGATCGCGACCGACGCTATTGCACAGGCTGCGGCCGGTCGATCGAGGAAATCGTCCATTGGCGCAGTCTGAGCGACGTGCGGCGCGCGGTCGTCATGAAGCGGGTGCGGGACTTTCAGCCAGAGCCGCGGGCTTCTTCTTCGTCGCCTGCGCATCATAGTCCGCCTTTAGCCTGATCGCCGCCTGGCGCATGTCCGATCCGTGCGGGGAGAAGGCGATGGGATCGAGCAGGATCGAGGCCGCTTCATATTCGCCCCGAAAGGCCATGGCGCGGGCGATCTGGAACCGGTAGTTGGGATTTTGCGGCAGCAGGCTGAACGCCTTGTAGAGTCCGTCATAGCCGATATCGGGCATCTTCCCGCCGCGCATCGCGTGATAGCGGTAGAAGAGCGCAAGCGGCACGGGATCCTCCGTATCCGCCCGATTGGCCCGGACGATGGAAGTCAGCGCCGCCTTCCAATCCTCCGCCTTGTCGCTGTCCTGCGCCCGCGCCAGCAGGACTTCCGCGCGAACC
>JAGVJS010000122.1 GCA_020051025.1 Sphingobium sp.
CTGGAGCGCGGCGATCACCGCGCCGAGCGCCCCTTCCGGCTGAAAGGGCGAATCACCCTGAAGATTGATGACGAAGCGGGGTTGTGAAGGCTGAGCCAATGCAGCGGCAAGCGCGCGACCGGAGCCGGTTGCAATCGCACTGTCGGTCATCACGGCATCGCAGCCGGCAGCGCGGGCATGATCGGCGATGGCATCGTCATCGGTGGCAACGGTGAGGAGAACGCCGGCACGATCACCGATTGCGGCGCGCGCCATAGCGATGGTGCGATGTAGCAGAGTCCGCCCGGCGATCAGGCGGAGCGGCTTACGCGGCAGACGGGACGATCCGGCCCGCGCGGGAATGACGACGAGAAGGCTCAGGCAACCCCGGCGTGCAGCAGATCATGCATATGGACGGCCCCGATCAGACGGCCATTATCACATACGAAGAGCAGCATGATATTCCGCTCATGCATCAGACGCAGCGCTTCGGAGGCCAGCTCGTCCGGGCTGACGGCCAGCGGCGTCATGGTCATGAAGCGGCCGACCGCCTCAGTCAGATTCTGCTTGCCGGTGACGGTTCGCCGCAGGTCGCCATCGGTGAAGGCGCCGATCAGACGGCCGTTGCGATCGACGATCGCGGTGCCGCCAAGGCGGGCGCGGGTCATTTCGATCGTCGCGTCCAGCAGCGAGGCATCTTCCCGCACCACAGGCACGTCATCGCCCTGCGCCATCAGTTCGCGCACTTTGAGCAATTGTGCGCCGAGACGGCCATTGGGATGGAATTTGTAGAAATCGTCGGCCGAAAAACCGCGCATTTCCATCAGCGAGATAGCCAGCGCATCACCCAGCGCCATCTGAACCGTGGTCGAGGTGGTCGGCGCCAGCGAATTGGGGCAGGCCTCCTCCACTTCCGGCATGACCAGCGACATGTCGGCCGCCGTGGCGACCGTACTCTGCGCCTGTGCGGTGATGGCGACCAACGGGATCGCGAAGCGCTTGCAATAATGGATGATCGGGCCGAGTTCGGTCGACTCGCCCGAATGGGACAGCATCAGAACGACATCATCGGGGGTGATCATGCCGAGATCGCCATGCCCCGCATCGGCGGGATGCAGGAAGATAGCAGGCGTGCCGGTGGATGTAAGGGTTGCCGTCATCTTCCGCGACACGATGCCGCTCTTGCCGATACCGGTGACAATCACGCGGCCACGCACCTTCATGATGACGCCGATGACGCGCAGGAAAGTCGCCGCGAAATCTCGCTCGGCAAATTTCGCTTCCAGCGCATTCAACCCCGAAGCGGCGATCGCAAGGCTGCGGCAGGCAGTCTCTACGATACGGCTGCCCGAACCGAACGGGACAATTTTCGAAGCTGGTGTCGACACGCGTTTGCCCTTTTATCCGTTTCAACCGACCGGAAGACCCCGTCGGATCCACGGCGACGAACCATCGTATTCGATGTGCCGTCTTTCCTTCGTTCCGCGACCCCTAGCCGATTTCACAACCAGCATGGGATGATGGCTTACGCCGTTTCAGGCACTTATGGCAATCCATTTTGCAGGTGCGAAAGAAAATTTGGCAACACTCCATTAATCCAGATCATAATGGCGCAAGATGAAGCGAGTAGTAATAGCGCCGGACCGCGGAACCTTTCAGCACTTCGCGCGTGCAATGCGTCATGACGTCATACTGTTGCGTGATAGTCCCGATACCATTGCACGAATCGAGGCACGCCCGAGTCGATTCCGGTTGCAGGGGCGAACCCGATATCCTGCGATATGGCACTGATATCGGCATAGGTGGCATGAACGTCGCCAGGCTGCATCGGCTGGAAATCAATCTCCGCCTTTCTACCCAAAGCGTCTTCCAGCACGGCGATGAGGTGCATCAATTCCTCCGGCTGGTTATTGCCGATATTGTAGAGCCGATGCGGAGCGCGACTGCCGCCAGCCTTGACCGCGCCGTCATCAGCGGGCGGATGGTCCAGACAGGCAAGGATGCCGGTTACTATATCGTCGATATAGGTGAAGTCGCGCTGCATCCGGCCATGGTTGAAGACGGGGATCGGCTGTCCCGCCAAAATCTTCGAGGTGAAGATCCACATCGCCATGTCCGGCCGCCCCCAGGGACCGTATACGGTGAAGAAACGCAGTCCGGTCATCGGGATACGGAAGAGATGGGCGTAGGTTTCGCTCATCAGTTCGTCCGCACGCTTGGTCGCGGCATAGAGGGACACGGGATGGTCGGCGCGATCCTCTACCCGGAAAGGCAGCACATCATTGCCACCATAGACCGATGAAGAAGAGGCGTAGACCAGATGGCGCACCCGCCGTTCGCGTGCCAGTTCCAGCATGTTCACATGGCCGGCCAGATTGGAACGCACATAGGCATGGGGATTGACGAGCGAATAGCGCACTCCCGCCTGAGCCCCCAGATGAACGATCGATTCGACCACCTGATCCGCAAGTGCCGCCTGCAGCGCAGCCAGATCGGCAAAGTCCAGTTCATGGAAGGTGAAAAGTCGCCCATGAGCCGCCTGTAACTGGGCGATGCGATCGCGCTTCAACGAGACGGCATAATAGTCGTTCATACTGTCGACGCCGACCACGGCATGGCCCTGCGCCATCAACCGATCGGCGACGTGCATACCGATAAACCCGGCGGCTCCGGTAACGAGGATCGTCATGCATCTCCCTCTCGGCATGGGTCTGGGCGCAAGGCCCCTGCCCCGTCTCTGCCAATGTCCGTCAGCTTGTAAACCCCCCATCCACAAGACGCCCGGTGTAGCCGATGTTCAGTCGACAGGCTTTCCGCCATCTTTACCGCACCCTAATCTTTGTCGCCTATGGCGGTTTCATGGACATGGCATCCCATCCCGCGCTTCCGACCATCGCCCCTGCCCCCGATATAAGCGGGCAGAGCCAGCGTGCACGCTGGCTGGCACTGGCGCCGGAGGCCGCCGAGGCCAACGCCTTTTACGCGCCCGACATGCTGGGAGCAGCGATCGACCATCTGGCGAGCGGGCAGGACGTACATCTGATCGAAGCCCATGAAGGCGATCGACTGATTGGCCTGCTGCCAATGGTGCAGCGGGTGCGACATGGGCGGCTGCCGATCGGCTGCGTCGGCAACTGGATGCATGATCATAGCTTTTTCGGCGCGCCGATGATCCGCCGGGGCGATGAAATCGCGGCCTGGCGCGCTTTTCTGACGCAGCTGGACGCGGCCTCCTGGGCGGGCACCTTCCTGCATCTGGAGGGACTGGACGCGGCGGGCGCCAACGCCGCGGCGCTGGAGGCGTTATGCGTCGAGCAGCGCCGTGGGCGGCTGGAGATTCACCGCTACGACCGGGCGATGCTCCGGTCCGACCTGTCTGCCGACGCCTATTGGGACACGCATGTTCGGTCCAAGAAGCGCAAGGAACTGCGCCGCCTGCAAAAGCGGCTGGCGGAGCTTGGCACGGTTGAGACGCGGCTGCTGAGTGCGCAGGACAAACTTGCGCGCTGGTGCGACGACTTTCTGGAACTGGAAGCATCTGGCTGGAAGGGGCAGGAAGGCACAGCGCTTGGCTGCAAGCCAGCCGACGCCGCTTTCTTCCGCGCCGCCTGCGCCGCCGCCTTCGAGGCGGGGCGGTTGCATATGCTGCGCATCGATCTGGACGGGCGGGCGATCGCGATGCTGGTGAATTTTCGCCATGGCGAAGGCGCCTTTTCCTTCAAAATCGCCTTTGACGAGGCGCTGGGCCGCTTTTCGCCGGGGGTGCTGATCGAGATCGCCAACCTCCATGCGGTGCAGGACGATCCGACGATCGGCTGGATGGACAGTTGTGCCGCTGCCGACCATCCGATGATCGACAGCCTGTGGGCCGAGCGACGGACCATCGTACAATATCGTATCGCGCTGCACGGCCACGGCATGGCACGGATGCGGCGCAGCGCCGCCTTTGCCATCGCCAATGGCGTCGAGGCGATCGCCAGAAGAATGAAAGGACAGGCATGACCGCCCATAGCCCTATTGCGCCCGCCGCCCGCGCTACCTTCCCCGATGACGCGCGCGCCATCTTTGCCGCCGCCTATCCCGACCAGTCGACCAAGCTGAACCACGGCCTTATTGGTCATGCACTGCTGACGCTGGATGCGCTAGCGACGCTGGCCGAGCGGATGCCGGCAACGTCGGTGGAATATAATCTGGGCAAACTGCCGCTGGGTGTGACGGCCGCAGATACCCCGGCCAACGGGCTGACGCTGGGCGAGACGATTCGCACGATCGAGACGAACGGCAGCTGGGCGGTGCTGAAGAATGTCGAGCGCGACCCGGCTTATGCGGCGCTGCTGAACGATGCGCTGGCCGAACTGGAGCCGATGGTGGCGAGCAAGACCGGACCGATGCTGCACCGGGAGGCCTTCATCTTCCTCTCTTCTCCCGGCAGCGTGACGCCGTTCCATATGGACCCGGAACATAATATTCTGCTCCAGATCATGGGGCAGAAGACGATGACCGTCTTTCCCGCGCGCGACGAGGATCTGGTTCCGGCGCAGAAGAGTGAGGACTTCCACGGTGGCGGGCATCGTAATCTGGTCTGGCAGGATGGGTTCAAGGCCCGCGGCAAGGCGGTGCGACTGGAGCCGGGCGACGCCATCCATGTGCCGGTGAAGGCCCCGCATTTCGTTGAAAATGGCCCCACCGTGTCGGTCAGCCTGTCGGTGACCTGGCGGTCGGATCGCAGCGTGGCCGAGGGCGAGTTGCACAGTTTCAACGCATTGCTGCGCAAGCGCGGCCTGCCGGTCGGGAAGGTCAGCGCCCAGCCCGAAGCGCAGGGCGTGCGCCGGCTGGTCTATCGCATCATGCGGAAGCTGGGCGCCTGAGCAAACGGCGCAGCAGCGCTTCAGCTTCGAGCCGTGGGCTGAACCGTTCCAGCACCCACCATTCGAGCGCAGCCTCACAGGTGGCGAGGCTCTGCTTGTAGCGATCCTTGCCCGCAAGCAGGGAATAATGGCTGAGGTCACGGGCGGCATAATGGCCGACCGCCGCCGCATGGCAGAGCAGGCCCGGCTTGTCCTTACCGGTTCGGGGGGCCGCAAAGGCGGACTGATAGTTCATCGCCACGCCGCGATGCACGAAGTTGACCAGAAGACCGACCACGCCGCCAGCATCGGTGAAACGCAGCAGTTCCACCGCCCCGGAAGGCAGGCCGCGCGCCGCAATGGTCGCGACGAAATTGCGGAAGCCGGCATCGTCCCACGCATTGTCGGCATGACGGCCGCCGTTCAGCGCCGCCATCTCGTCGAGCCAAGGGCCAATATCGTCCAGCCCACCGATGGTGATGTCGGGCAGCGGGCCGCCATGATCCTTCATCGCGCGCCGGATCTGGCTGCGCGTATTGCTGCTGAGCAGTGAGAGATAGTCGCCATCGGCCGCGCGCACGGCGTCGAGTTCGACCTGATAGACCGGCGACAGGTCGATGCGGGTGCGGCGCCGGACCGGCAGGGCGAGCAACGGCGAATCAGGCGCAATGCCGCTCAGCCGCAGCGACCGCCAGTCGCGCCGGCGAGTCAGCGCAGCCAGCGCGGCAGCGGCCGCCGC
>JAGVJS010000147.1 GCA_020051025.1 Sphingobium sp.
CCCCCCGCTGCGCCTGCTGGGCGGGATTGAGGCGCAGGGCGACCGGATCACGGCGCGGGCCGAAGTCGAGCATGTGTTCGAACAGGACCGGATTGCCGCGACCGAGACGCCGACCGATGGCTTCACGCTGGTCAACGCTTCGCTGGCGTTCAAGCCGTTCAAAGGCAATGACCGCACCACGCTGATGCTGTCGGCCAACAATATCTTTGACGTGGAGGCCCGCCGCCACGCCAGCGTACTAAAGGATTTCGCGCCGCTCGCCGGTCGCGACATCCGGGTGACGGCGCGCTTCTCGCTGTAATCCCGCCCATCAAGCCGTTCCCCGGCGCAGGCCGGGGTCCAGTTCGACGCTCTGGACTGGACCCCGGCCTGCGCCGGGGAACAAGCGGTGCACAAGATTGCTTTTTGTGACAATATCGTTACAGGCAGTCCATGCGCCAGATTGCCGCCCTTCCCTATACGACCGATGCGAACGGCGCGATGCAGATCCTGCTGATCACGTCGCGCGAGACGCGGCGGTGGGTGATTCCCAAGGGGAATCGCATCAAGGGCATGGCCGGCCATCGTGCCGCCGAACTGGAAGCCTATGAGGAAGCGGGCATCCATGGCATCGCCTGCCCCGCCCCGCTCGGCCGCTACCGCTATGACAAGCGCAAGCGCAACGGCAACTGGCGCGAGGCGACGGTCGAGGTTTTTCCGCTTGCGGTCACCGGCCACCTGACGCAATGGCCCGAACAGGGCCAGCGGGAATTGCGCTGGTTTCCCGTCGCCGAAGCAGCCAATGCCGTCGACGAACCCGACTTGCAGTCGATCATCGCCGCCTTTCGCGAACCGCCCGCCAATCCGGGTTGGTTTGTCCGACTGCTGCTGGCGATCCGCGAAAAGCAAAGTGAAAGGACTGGAATGCTGCGCTGGTTTCATGCGTTGATGCCCAAGCAGGGGCGCTTCTTCGAGCAGTTCGAGGATCACGCCGCCACTTTGGTCGTCGGCGCGGATGCGCTGGCCAAGCTGCTCAAGGGCGGCCCGGACATGGCCGCGCATATCAAGGAGATATCCGACCGCGAGCATGAAGCGGACGATATCATCCGCGACGTGTTGCAGGATGTCCGCCGCATCTTCGTCACCCCGTTCGACCGCAGCGCCATCACCGGCCTGATCGGCGTGATGGACGACGCGATCGACCAGATGAACCAGACGGCCAAAGCGATCGCCCTGTATGAGGTGAAGGATTTCGCCCCGCAGATGCAGGATATGAGCGCGCTGATCGTGGAATGTGCGCGCATCACCGCCGAGGCGATGCCGCTGCTGCGGTCGCTGAACCTCAATGCCACGCGGCTGCATGACCTGACCGAGCGGCTGGTGAAGTTGGAAGGCCATGCCGATATCCTGCACGAAGCGGGGCTGAAGGCGCTGTACGAACAGGCGCGGGCCGGCAATCCGATGGACTTCATCGTCGGCAACGAGATTTACAGCCATCTGGAAAAGGTCACCGACCGGTTCGAGGATGTCGCCAACGAGATTTCCGGCCTGGTCATCGACCACGCCTGACATGAACCTCTCAAACCCGTTCGGGCTGAGCGAAGTCGAAGCGCTGCGCTGAGCGGCGCGAAGCAGCCTCCCTTACGGTCGGCCAAACCCTTCGACTTCGCTCAGGGCGAACGGAAAATTAGCGAACGAGAGTCGGCCCATGGACCCCATCGCCCTACCCCTGCTGATCGCGCTGATCGGTGTTGCCTTGCTGTTCGATTTCCTGAACGGCCTGCACGACGCGGCCAACTCGATCGCGACCATCGTGTCGACCCGCGTGCTGAAACCGCAATATGCGGTCGCCTGGGCCGCCTTCTTCAACTTTATCGCCTTCCTCTTCTTCGGCCTGCATGTGGCCGAGACGGTGGGCAAAGGCATTGTCGACGCCAGCATCATCGACCCGCAGGTGATCTTCGGCGCGCTGATGGGGGCGATCGCGTGGAACCTCATCACATGGGGGCTGGGCATCCCGTCTTCGTCCAGCCATGCGCTGATCGGCGGGCTGCTGGGCGCAGGTACGGCCAAGGCGGGCCTTGGTGCGGTCGTGTGGAGCGGGGTATTCAAGACGAGTGCGGCGATCGTCATTTCGCCCGCCGTCGGCCTGTTCCTGGCGCTCATGCTGGTGCTGGTCATCAGCTGGATCTTCCGCAAGTTCACGCCGCAGGGCGCGGACAAGGTGTTCCGCAAGCTGCAACTCGTATCCGCTTCGCTCTATTCGCTGGGCCATGGCGGCAATGACGCGCAGAAGACGATGGGGATCATCGCCGTTCTGCTTTATTCGCAGGGCATGCTGACCGGCGGTTTCCATGTGCCGATGTGGGTGGTGCTGAGCTGTCAGGCGGCGATGGGCCTGGGCACGCTGCTGGGCGGGTGGAAGATTGTGCATACCATGGGGTCGAAGATCACCCGGCTGACCCCGGCGCAAGGCTTCTGCGCGGAAACGGGCGGCGCGATCACCCTGTTCATGGCCACCCATCTGGGCGTGCCGGTGTCGACCACCCATACGATCACCGGTGCGATCGTCGGCGTGGGCGCATCGCGCCGGTTGTCGGCGGTGCGGTGGAACGTGGCGTCAAGCATCATCGTGGCCTGGGTCGTCACCCTGCCCGCCGCCGCGATCATCGGCGCGCTCTTCTATGGGCTGACGCAGTTGTTCTGACTGTTACGCTTTCGGGACATGACAAAGGGCGCGGGAGTGATTCCGCGCCCCTTTTCATTAGGCTACGGTCGATCCGTCAGGCTACCCGGCCGAGGCGGTGGTAGAGATTGGCATATTTGATCGATTCCGGCTGATCCTGCACTTCCTGAAGATAATGGGCGATGGCGGTGCGGATCAGGCCGAAATCCTGCTGGGAGAAAACGGCGCGCGAACGGCTCGGCTCGCGGGTCTGGTCGATCGTGTCGGTGGTCATGCTTATGTCCTTCGCGGCTGTCGCCCGTCCGGGCTGATGAACATCGAGATAGACAGGTAAATCGCATTGGATAAGGCCGATGAGTGGCCGTAAGTCATAATTTGATTTGGTCATTTTGTCATTATATGACATTATGACCTTATGGCAGAACTGACCGACCGCAAACTCTATCTGGGGCCAAAGCTGCGCGTGCTGCGCCGCGAACTGGGCCTTAACCAGACGCAGATGGCCGAGGAACTGGGCGTGTCCCCCAGCTATCTCAACCATCTGGAGCGCAACCAGCGACCGTTGACGGCGCAGATGCTGCTGCGGCTGGCCAATACCTATGACATCGATATTCGCGATTTTACCGCGCAGGCGCAGGAGGGCGGTCCGGGCGAACTGAGCGAGATATTGTCCGACGCGCTGGTCCGCGACATCGGCATTGCCCGCGACGAAGTGCTGGAGGTGGCGGAAAATTATCCCGGCGTCAGCGAAGC
>JAGVJS010000123.1 GCA_020051025.1 Sphingobium sp.
CGTGGTGCTCGGCTGGGCCGGCATGCGCGGCGTGGTGACGCTGGCGGTGGCACTGAGCGTGCCGGAGGGCTTTCCCGGCCGCGATTTCATTCTGGTCGCCGCCTTTGCCGTGATTATCGGCACGGTGCTGATTCAAGGAACGACGCTGGGCGCCGTGATCCGGCTGATGCAGTTGGAGGAGCCGGCCAGCGACCGCGCGCGCCTCAGCATGAACGAGGCGGAGGCCGCGATGGCGCAGGCGCAATTGCGCGTGGTGGAAGTCCATGCCCATGATGCGGACGGCGCGCTGCTCCACCCCCGCCTGCTCGAACGCTATCAGCGCCATGCGACCCTGTCGGCCAGCTATGCGGGCCAGGAAGAGGAGCATGCCCATATCCTGCACGCCCATTTTGATCTGGTTCTGATGGCGGTGGCCGCCGGTCGGACCGAATTGCTGCGACTGCATCGGATCGGCGACATTGACGAGCATGTGTTGCAGGAACTGGAGCGCGACCTCGATCTGGAGGAGATGAGCGCATTGGCGGCCAAGGCCTGAAACGACGAAGCGCCGCCAGCCGAGGGGCAGACGGCGCATGCAACAGGGCTTCGGACGCTCTCAGTCGGCGCCGAAATGCACCCGGTTCGCCTTGATCACGGCTTGGGTCCGGCTCAACACGCCCAACTTTTGCAGAATGGCGGAGACATGCGCCTTGATCGTGGTCATCGACACGCCAAGATCATGGGCGATCTGCTTGTTCAGACGACCGTTCACCAAATGGCCCAGCACCGTCTTCTGCTGCGGCGTCAGACTGTCGATGCGGCGGGCGATCTCATCTTCCTCCGCTGACGGCGCGGCCCCTTCTCCCATGGTTTCTGGCAGGTAGATTTCGCCCGACACGACGCGATGCAGCGCTTCGACGATCGCACTGCGCTTCAGCGACTTGGGGATGAAGCCCGCCGCGCCGGCAGCCAGCGCTTCCTGCACGATGGTCCGGTCGAACGCGCCGGACACCATGACGACCGGCAGGATCGGGAAACGATCGCGGAGCAGCTTCAACCCGTCCAGACGGCGCACATCTGGAATATTGAGGTCGAGCAGGATCAGATCGAAATTATCCTGCTTTTCCAGCGTGGCGACGGCCTCATCCAAACTGGCGGCCTCGAATATCTCGATATTGTCGAAGCTGATCGCGATCACGCTGCGCAATCCGTCGCGGACGAGAGGGTGATCGTCGATGATCAGCACCCGCTCCATGATCGCGTCCCCGCCCATATAATGCCCCATATCCTGCCCCTGCCCATGATGATCGGACAAGTCATGGGACGTGGCAAGCCGCATTACGCCGGGCGGGATGGCCGGAGCGGATTGTGCGTAATGTCCACGTCCCATGACGATCATTGTCCTGATCCCTTATTTCGGCAGCTTGAACACCCAGAGGGCGCCGCCCTGATTGATATCCTTGAAGCTCTTGGCGACTTCGCCGCCCCACAACGGCACCGCGCCGCCCCAGCCGGACATCACCGCCACATATTGTTCGCCATCCTGTTCCCAGGTGACGGGCGATCCGACCACGCCGGAGCCGGTCTGGAACTTCCACAATTCCTGTCCGGTCTTGGCATCGAAGGCCTTCAAATAGCCTTCGGGCGTGCCGGTGAAGACGAGGTTGCCGCCAGTGGTCAGAACGCCACCCCACAGCGGGGCCTTGTTCTTATATTCCCACACGATCTTGCCGGTCCTGGGGTCCATCGCCCGCAGCGCGCCGATATGGTCTTCCGCGATCGGCTTGATGGTGAAGCCCGCGCCCAGATAGGCCGCACCCTTCTTGTAGGCGATCGGCTCGTTCCAGATGTCCATGCCCCAGTCGTTGGACGGGATGTAGAACAGGCCGGTATCCTGGCTGTAGGCCATCGGCATCCAGTTCTTGCCGCCAAGGAAGGAGGGCGAGGCGAAGACCGGCTTACCCTTGCCCTCACCCGGTGCCGGCGGGCGGCCTTCGGGGATGTAATTGGGCTTGCCATTCTTGCTGAAGCCATTGGCCCACGTCGTCTGCATGACGAACTTGTTGGCGCTGATGAACTTGCCATTGGTGCGGTCGAGCACGAAGAAATAGCCGTTGCGGTCGGCCTTCGCACCCAACTTCATCGGCTTGCCGTTGATCGTGGCGTCGAAGGGAATGAATTCGTTCACCCCGTCAAAATCCCAGCCATCATGGGGCGTCGTCTGGAAATGCCATTTGATGACGCCGGTATCCGGGTCAATGGCCAGCGTGGAGGCGGTATAGAGATTGTCGCCGGGGCGCAGATGGCTGTTCCAGGGCGCCGGGTTGCCGGTGCCGAAGAAGAGCAGGTTGGTTTCCGGATCATAGGTGCCGCCCAGCCAGGTGGCGCCGCCACCGCTCTTCCACAGATCACCCGTCCAGGTCGCGTTGAGCTTGCCGGTGATGCCGTTATCCTTGCCCTTGAG
Source organism: Sphingobium sp. (assembly GCA_020051025.1). GTDB lineage: Bacteria > Pseudomonadota > Alphaproteobacteria > Sphingomonadales > Sphingomonadaceae > Sphingobium. Next base: position 2,444 of record JAGVJS010000123.1, read on the forward strand.
CGTGCCCATATGGCCTTCAATCACGGGGCGGTGCCAGATCAGTTCGCCGGTATTGACGTCTCTGGCTTCAACGGCCCCCACAACGCCGAATTCGCCGCCCGAATTGCCGGTGATGACCATGCCTTTGACGATCAGGGGGGCGGCGGTGGCGCTATAGCCTTCCTTGTAATCGGCGATCTGCTTGTTCCAGATCACCTTGCCGGTGTTGCGGTTGAGCGCGACCAGGCGCGCGTCCAGCGTCGCGAAGATGATCTTGTCGCCATAGATGGCAGCGCCGCGATTGACGACGTCGCAGCAGGGCATGATGCCATCGGGCAGACGGGCGTCATATTGCCATTTTTCCTCACCGGTGCGGGCATCGAAGGCAAAGACGCGCGAATAGCTGCCGGTCACATAAATAGTGCCGTCATAGACGATCGGCTGCGCTTCCTGACCGCGCTGTTTTTCGCCGCCCAGCGACGCGGCGAAGGCCGGGACCAGCTTTGACACGTTGCTGCTGTCGATTGCCTTCAGCGTGCTGAAACGGTGTGCCTGCGGCCCCATGCCATAGGTCAGCACATCGCCGGTCGTGGCCGCGTCGTTCATCAGATCCGCGTCCGTCGGCCCATTGGCCAGCAGCGGCGCCGCAGCAACCGCCAGCGACAGTGCGGCAACGCCCGACAGCGCCCGCATCATCGGTCCCTTCATAACCATCCTCCCTATTGAACGGACACTCTACGCCCGTGTACGTGCAAATTATGCCACCCCGACAAAGCGGCAATTGAACCTTCGGTCGCCGCTCAGCCCGCGGCGTTGGCGGGCATCCAGGTGACGCCGTAGCGCGCGAACAGCGCCTTCATTTCACCACTGGCAGTCATGGCGGTTGTGATCTCTTCCACGGCGTCGCCCAGCGTGCGGCTGTTTTCCTTGACCGCCATGCCGATATCCCAGCCGGGCGAGGCGAAGGCAGGTAACAGCCCCTTGCGCAGAGTCAGAGCCTTGCCCCCCGCCTGATGCGCGCCTTCCTCAATCTGGGCACGACTAGCCAGAACGGCATCGGCCTGCCCCGCCATGGCGGCAGCGACAGCCTCCGACCCGGTCGGATAATGGGTGACATCTTTCGCTAGTACGCCGCCGAAGCTGCCAATCAGATAGAAATCAGGAATGGAATCCAGTTCGACCGCCAGTTTGCGCCCTTTCCATTCGGTCGGCATCGCTTCGACCGCCATGCCATTGCCACCAGCCAAACCGAAACTCTCGCGATAATATGGCGCGATGATCGCGACCTGATCGTTGCGCGAGGCGAAGACCCGATCGAACGGGACATGCAGCATCAGGTCGCCCGGCGTGAAACCCAGCAGCCCGCCTTTCCACACGCCATTACGCAGATCATCGTCCGCGCTTTCGTCCGCCACCAGCTGGGCGACGTCCGCGCGCACGCCCAGCCTGGTCGCGATCGCCTGCGCCAGATCCGCGTCCAGCCCAATGAGCTTGCCGCCCTCCTCCCAGGACCATGGGCGGTTGTTCTTATAGACGACCACCCGGATGGTGCCGAGTGCCTTGACCTTGGCGAGCGGGGCTGCGCTGAGTCCCCCGGACATCAGCCCGAGCGCCAGCGCCGCACCCGCCCCGC
>JAGVJS010000182.1 GCA_020051025.1 Sphingobium sp.
GATCGACGTGGAGGACGCGCTTGCCCTTGCCGAAAACACCGAGATTTGAACCCTTGGCGCCCGTTTCCCGTGTGGAGCTGGACACGGGCGCTTGGGACAAAACGGTCGTTCGCGAGCCGGGCCGGGAATGGCAGGTCCCCATCTAACACCTGCCATTCCTGAAGCCCTGATGATCGTTCCCGGGATGCGCGGGACTGGCCGAGAAGAGACTGGCAGGTTTGTGGCGGGCAGCCCAAGATGGTTGCCATCAGATGCGGCTGCTGGAAATCACCTCAGTCTGTCCGCAATTTGCATCGCTGCAACCGTGATTTTCTGGATCAATCAATGAAATCTGAGCCTAAATGTTGTGACGACGGACAAACATCCACATAGATCGGATTGCCAACAAGGAGCAGACGACCATCACTTGTGCGAACGTTTGCGCTGATCCAGTGTTGTGCGCCGTCGGACACCCAGTCAAACACATTTTCGCGACGATCCTGATTGACTCGAAGCTGATGTTTCTGACCATCGATAAGCAGATCGATGATGCCGGCCGATACGCCCTTAACAGAGATTACCAGCCTCACCGACGCTCCCCTGCAGGCAAACAATGTGCCGCCCATGGCGATCTTGTTGCTTTCGCTCTCCGCCCAAATATCGATCATCCGGTTGCGCGTCCCGTCAATGTCGACAAATGCCCTGCCGGATCGAATGCCGTCGATAAATCCCTGTGTCGACAGGTTGCGCATATAGATGACGGTGGTCGGCGTTCCGATGGCTCCAGGCTTATCGGCAGGAATGTCGGCATTGTGATTGTCGCTGCCACCGATCGCCGTGACGTGCTGGCCGCTGTCGAGCAGCTTGCGCCACAGGCCGAGCCCCTGCAGCGGACTTTCTGCCGATCCGGTTTCCGCCATCGTGCCGCCGTTCACCACCTCGACCGCCTGCACCGTGCCGGGGGGCAGGTCGGCGATGCGCCAGCCACAGCCCATGCAGATCTCGCCCGAGGGCGCGCCGGCATGGTTGAGCGAGACGATGCCGCCCTGCGCCTTCACCGCGTCCATCCATTTGGCCGCTTCGGCATAGGTGGATGCGAGCGTGCGGAAATCGAGAAAGTCGGTCGGGCCGAACACATTGCTATGGCCGAAGAAGGTCGTGACCTCCCGCCCCGGCAGCAGCAGCATCCTGTCGAACGCGCCCTGCAACCCGCGCAGGGCATCGAAATGCGCGGTTGTATTATGGTCGGTGAGCGCGATGAAATCGAGGCCGCGCGCTGCCGCTGCCTCGACCGTGCGATAGACCGGGCATGGTACCTTCTCGCCCTTTTGCGACAGGCATTTGCCGTCGCTGTTGCCGCTGTGCATGTGCAGATCGCCGCGATACCAGCCCGGCGCAGGGTTGAGCGGGGCGTCCTCGAACGCCGTCACCGCCGGAGCGCGATCGATGAAGATGCGGGCCTCGAACGGCGCCTGCGCGCCTTCACGGATATTTGGGACGCCAAGGATCAGGTTCCAGCGCCCGGCCGGCAACGGCCCCGGAAGATAGCCCGGCGTGGCATCCTCGGTACTCAAGGTCATATGGTCGCGCGACCCGCCGCTCCATCCGCGAAACCGCTCAGGGTCGGCAAGGCCCAGGTCGATGACCGATTTCTTGTCCTTGCCGCCATAGCTGAAACGGATGGTGACGCGCGTGACGCCCGCCGGCAGATCGAAGGGAACCTGCCGATACTGCTCATAGTCCGATCGGGTGATCGTGCCGGTGAGCGTCTGATAGGGGACCGCTTCCTTTGCCGCCTCGGCCGTGGCCGGTTCCGGCGCTCCGGCCCATGCAGGCACGGACAGCGACAGAGCAAGAGCGAAGGCGGCGAGCGATGCGATCCCCTTCCTCATGATCAGAACTTGTACATGAGGGCGGCGCGGAAGTTCCGGCCGATCAGCGGACGCGCGATGAAGGTGTTCGCGCCGGCATCGGCATTCTGCACTTCGCCCGCGCGCGGATTGCCTTCGGTCAGGCCCAGCGAGTTGGTGAGATTGTCGACATAGCCATAGAGCGACAGGCTTTCGGTCAGCTGCGCGCGGGCGCTGAGATTGATCGCGGAATAGCCCGGCAGGCGCACCGAGTTGGCCGTGTCGACGAAGCGCGGCCCCTGATATTCATAGGCGGCCTGGATGCGCAGCCGATCGTCGAGCAGGTTGACTGCGGGCACGACGCGCACGCTGACGGTCGGCACGCGGATCAGGCGGTTGCCGTCATAGTCGTTCACGCGCTGTGCCGAGTCCGTATAGACCAGCCCCTTATACTTCGGGTCCTGCAGGGTCAGCGTGGCCGACATGTCGAAGAAGCGCGCCGGACGCACCGTGCCTTCCAGTTCGACGCCGAAGGTCTGCGTATTGGCGAACAGTGCCTCGGTCCGCGACGCGCCGGTGTTGATGTCGAACCGGTAATTGGTGAAGCCGACATTGTTGTACTTGGTCCAGAAGCCGGTGGCATATACGTCGAAGAACCGGCTGTTATACTTCAGGCCAGCCTCGCCCAGGTGCATGGTCTGGGTGATCGGCGTCGCGGTCGGGCTGGTGATATAATTGCCGAGACCAGGCATGCGGTTGGCATAAGTGTAGCGCGCGAACATGCCGGCGCGATCGGTGAACTGATAGTTCGCGCCCGCCGTCGCCGTCGCATGCTTAAAGGTCCGGTCATAATTGGCGGTGAGGCCGCTGCCGGTGATGATCGACGAGGTCGAGGGCGTGCCCAGATTGACCGTCTGCTTGAGCGCCACGGATCCGCGTGCGTTCATGCTTTCCCAGCGGACGCCGCCGTCCAGCCGGAATTTCGGCGTGATCTGCCATTCGTCGGTGAGATAGAGGGCGTGCGTCGTCTGCTCGCCATGCGCGTCCTCCCACTCATAGCCATATTTGTAGATGCCGTTGGTGTCGGAGAAGCTGCGCACCACAGAGCCCGCCGCGTTGACCGCAACGAGGCTGAGCAGTCGGGCATTGTCCTGAACGTCGAGCAGCGCGGTGGAGGAATAGCGGCTGAAATACTGGTCGATCGTCGCGAAATAATAGCCGAAGGTGACGTCGTGCGTAGTCGATCCCATTTCGAAGCGATGGGCAATGCGCGTGTCGCTCATGAACTCCTTCACCGGCATTGTGATACCGCGCAGGCCGCCGTTGATGATCAGGCCGTTGCCGTTCTGGTTGGCAGTGTCGAAGACTTGGCCTCCATTGGTGTAGCGCAGCTGCAGCGCGGTCGCGCCGGGCGCCTGGGCCAGCAGGCCGGCATTGGCGGTCAGCAGGC
>JAGVJS010000260.1 GCA_020051025.1 Sphingobium sp.
GGGCGCGGTGCAGAATATGGGCGGCGCGCTGGTGGCGATCGCCGCGACGCTGCTGATCGGGGAGTATCGATGGGACGGGGCGCCGATCCTGTGGCTGGGCCTTGGCTGGTCGGTGCTGGGGCTGTCAGCGGCGGGCCTCTCGCTGCTGGTATGGCTGGTGCGGCATCAGGGGGCGACGCGCATGTCGATGCTGTTGCTGCTGGTGCCGCCGCTGGCCGCGATCGAGGCGTGGATATTGTTCGGCGAGCGGCTGGGGCCGGTGCAGTTGCTTGGCTTTGCGCTGGCGCTGGGCGGCGTGCTGATCGGGCGGTCGCAGGGGAGGAAAGCGGAAGTCGTGGAGCCAGCCTGACCGGGATGTGTGTCGTTGACCTTCGGTCGCCTGCGGCTCGACAGGCGCAGGACGAACGGAGGCAGGGACGCCAACCCGTCACATAAACGTCATCCGCTGCAACATCGCCGTCATCATCGGACGGTAGGGGATGGCATGAGCAAGAATATGCCCTCCCTCCCCACGCAGGCCGACGACATGCGGATGCAGATGGCCCTGCGGCAGATTGATTTCGGCGCCGCGCCGCGACCGGTTGCGCCGCCACCCGCCCCCGCCCAGACGCCGCAGGACAGGCTGGCGCTCAAGCGGCAGGACTGGCTGATGGAGGTGCAGGAACGGCAGCGCGCCCTGTCGCCCTATGCATCCGGCCTCCTCACGGCGGAAAACCTGTCAGGCGAGGATTTCCTGCATAGCTTCTATGCGCCGGGGCGACCGGTGCTGATCAAGGGGGCGATCGCCCATTGGCCGGCGCTGGCCCGCTGGACGCCCGATTATCTGGCGGAGACGATCGGCGAAGCGCAGATCGAATATCAGGGCGGCCGGTCGCGGGCGCAGGATTATGAGCTGAAGAAGGACAAGCACCGCAAGCGCGCGCCCTTTCGCCAGTTCATCGCTTTGGCGCGCAAGGGCGGCAACGACGCCTATCTGACGGCGTCGAACAGCGCCGCCAACGGCGCCGCGCTGGCGCCATTGGAGGCCGATCTGGGACCGATCGACGCCTATCTGACGCGCGCACCGGGGATGGTGTGGATCGGCGGCGAAGGCACGTTCACGCCGCTGCATTTCGACCTGACCAACAATCTGCTGGCGCAGGTGACCGGGACCAAGCGGGTGATATTGCTCCCGCCGTCCCAGACACGGCGACTGGCGCACCGGTCGCATGTGTTCAGCGAGGTACGCGACGTGACGGACGAGGCGCGGCTGACGCTGCACCCGCAGGCGCGCGACGTGCTGCGTTATGACGTGCTGCTGACGCCGGGCGACCTGCTGTTCATTCCCATCGGCTGGTGGCATCAGGTGCGGTCGGAAAGCTTTTCGACCATGCTGACCTATACCAATTTCCACTGGCCCAATGTGGGCCATGAAAATTACCCGGCGGGATAATCCCCCCTCGCCGTATCAGCCCTCGCGCAGCTGTTCGTGGTGGCGGATCACCTCGTCGATGATGAAGCGCAGGAATTTCTCGGTGAAGTCGGGATCGAGCTTCGCGTCGAGCGCCAGCTGGCGCAGGCGGGTGATCTGGCGATCTTCCCGGCCGGGGTCGGCGGGGGGCAGGTCGTGAGTCGCCTTATGCTCGCCGACGGCCTGCGTGATCTTGAAACGCTCGGCCAGCATGAACACCAGCGCCGCGTCGATATTGTCGATACTCTCGCGATAGCGCTGCAATGTCTCGTCCACTTGGGCCTCCGGTTCCAGATGGCGCGCTTTTTGCCGCATCCGGCGGCTTGTGCAAGCTATTCCCGCTTGCCTTTCACATTTTGCCCCGCCACATGCGCGTCATGACAGCACCTGCCCCCGGTAACGTCCACCCGATCGGCCGCGCGAACGCCGCGCCGTCGCTCGCCCCCATCATGTCGCTGGTCGCCGACGGCATGAATCAGGTCAATGCCGTGATCCTGGACCGGATGCAGTCGCGCATCCCGTTGATCCCGGAACTGGCCGGCCATCTGATCGCGGGCGGCGGCAAGCGGTTGCGACCGATGCTGACTTTGGCCTGCGCCGATCTGGTCGGTTATGCAGGGTCGCGCCATTACAAACTGGCCGCTGCGGTCGAGTTCATCCACACCGCCACGTTGCTGCATGACGATGTGGTCGACGGTTCGGGGCTGCGCCGGGGCCGCAAGACCGCCAACATCATCTGGGGCAACAGCGCCAGCGTGCTGGTGGGCGATTTCCTCTTTTCCCGCTCCTTCGAACTGATGGTCGAGGCGGAATCGCTCAAGGTTCTCAAGATCCTGGCCAATGCGTCGGCCGTGATTGCGGAGGGCGAGGTCAACCAGTTGACCGCGCAGCGCAAGATCGACACCAGCGAAGAGCAGTATCTGGACATTATCGGCGCCAAAACCGCCGCTTTGTTCGCCGCCGCCTGTCGCATTTCCGCCGTGGTTGCCGACCGCAACGAGGCAGAGGAGCAGGCGCTGGACGTCTATGGCCGCAACCTGGGCATCGCGTTCCAGCTGATCGACGACGCGATCGATTATGAATCGGACGGCGCGACCATGGGCAAGGATGCGGGCGACGATTTCCGCGACGGCAAGGTTACGCTGCCGGTGATCCTGGCTTATGCGCGCGGGTCGGATGAGGACAAGGCCTTCTGGAAGGCGGCGATCGCTGGCCATAAGATCGGCGA
>JAGVJS010000324.1 GCA_020051025.1 Sphingobium sp.
AACGTCTGGCCGAGGCTGAACGCAGGCGTATCGCCGTCGATCCAGCGTATCGGCGTCTGCGGCACGCCACGCATCGGTCGTGTAGCAGCCAGAACATCGGCGGGCACCATCGCAACCGCTCCGCCCAGCAGACTCAGGCGCAACATGTCGCGCCGCTTGACCGTCAGATGTCCGTTCATATCCACTCCTGAATAGTGTCGATCTAGGGCCGGCTGACCGAGAAATTGCGTAGCTGAATATGGCTCTGGGTGGTACGGACGCCGAAATGGCCGTGTCGATAGGGCGCATCGTCGGTCATGCTGAACAATGTGGCGCCGTCGCGTTCCACCGCGATCCGCTGCCCATCGGCGATCAGGCGCAGGCGAAACCAGCGGTTCGGCTCCAGCATATCTACCCTGCTCGGGCGATCATGTTCCGGCAGCAAGGGGCGTTGTCCCGCCTCGCCCACATAGCGGCGCATGCGCGTGGTCGTGTTGCGATTCCCGCCTATGCCCACATAATAGGTGCGCAACAGGTCATAGTCCTCGAACACGCCGCTGCGCCGCTTTGCCAGCACCGATCCGCCGCGCGCAACTGGATCGGTCGCCATCCAGAAGGCGTTGACGTCGCTGACCTCGTCATATGGCCCGCCAGCGGACACGGCCCGTACCGCATAATCGATCGCCACCGGTCCGATCAGTTCGGGCCGAAACCACAGGGTCAGGCCTTTTGGCGTGGCGATATCCAGTACGCCACCCCGGGCAGTCACCTTCGCATCCCCCGCCGCTTCATGCCGCCATTGGCTCAGCCCATGACGGAAATCATCGTGATGGAGGATAGGGCCGGGCGCGCGCGCTGCCACTGGCAGGGAAGCCAGCGCGGCGAGCATCGCCCGGCGGTTGAACCCGGTCGGGATCACAGTTTCAGGCGAACGCCGCCATAGACCCTGCGGCCGAAGGTTTCGATGATGGTTCGGCGATAGACGCTGTTCGCATTCTCCTTGCGGGTGGCGTCGAGCAGGTTGACCCCTTCGAGGAAGAAGGACACGCCCGGCATCACCGTGATGTTGAGCGACGCGTCAAGCTGGCCATAGGCTTCGCCGAACTCAGGATTGTTGCCGCGTCCCTGCGCAACCAGCAGATATTTGGACCGCCAGTTATAGGCGCCACGCAGGCTAATGACATCGTCCTCATAATAGGCCGACAGATTGTAGCTGTTGCGCGACAGACCCTGGAACGGCAGCGAATCCCCGGTGAAGAAATCCTTCCCTTCGTAACCACTGTCCTTCGAATAGGTGTAGTTGGCGATGACACCCATATTCTTGATGACAGGCACGTCGATGAAATCGAACGCCAGCTGCGCACCGGCCTCGACGCCATTGATCGTCACCTTCTGCGTGCCGTTGGTGGGCACCAGAATATTGTAGGTAACACCGGTGGGATCGACATAGGCTTCGGTCGTATTCTGAATGAAGCTGCTTATCTCCTTGCGGAAATAGGTCACCGACGCGAAGCTGGTCTTGTTCAGATAATATTCCAGGCCGGCATCATATTGACGCGCGCGGAAGGGTTGCAGCCCCGGATTCCCGCGCGAGCCAGACAGGCCGACCACATCCAGCGTGAAGCGCGGGGCCAGTTGCTGCGGCAGCGGACGGGCCATCACTTCGGTGGCGGTGACACGCGCCTGCAACTTGTCGGGGATCAGGTCCGCCTTCAGGTTGATCGACGGCAGGAACTCGGTGTTCTTGCTGGTGTAGGACACCGGCGAAATGACCGGCAGGGCACCGCCACCCGGCGAGGTGCTCTGGAAACCGGATGTGTTCACCTTCGTATTGACGACACGGGCGCCGATCACGCCGCTGACCGGCACCGGACCGACATCGAATGCGAAGGCCGCCTGGGCGAAACCGGCAAAGTTGCGCTCGCCGACTTCCCATGTGTCGGTGAACACCTGACAGGTGCCGCCCGACCGTTCCGGACAGCCGCCCGCCTCGAACGGATCAGGCACGCCGACTGCATCAGCCACGCCCTGTGTCATATTCAGCCAGCCGGTATAGCCGTCGGAGAAACCAAGGTCGCCGGTATTGAAGAAGCGCGACGTACCCAGGGCGGCATTGCCGCGGACGATGTTCTGGATGCGCGCCTGCACCGCCGGATCGGAGAAGCCGTTAAGCGTGGTCGTTCGGGTGAAGAATTTGCTCTGCACCGTCAAATCACGATATTGGCCGCCCACCTTGATAGAGGTGATGATGCCGGCGTCGGGCTTATATTCGGCGTCCAGCTTCGCCATCTTTTCCGACTGATCATCGTAGCGCGGGCGGCGCAGCACGGTGAGCTGGTTGATGCCGTCTGTCGTCGTTGGATCGAACGGCAGGGTGATCTTGGGCGCCTGCTGGCCATTGCCATAATCGACCTCCAGCCAGGGCATGCCCGTGACGGCGGCGGTCGCATTGATCTCGTTATTATAGGCCTTGGCCTTGGCGTAAGAGATTTTCGGCGTCAGCGTCAGGTTGCCTGTGGTCCATTCCGCACCCAACGCGACATTATAGGTCGTGCGGCGAATGTCGCCCAGAATGTTGCGATAGGACACGCCGAGCTGGCTGGTTTGTGCCAGCGCGGTGTTGTTGGTCATCCGCAGATACTGGACGGTATTGTCCGGGCCAACGACGGTGTTGGCGGCGTCGATGATGCCGCCGCTGGTGCCGGTCTGAAGATATTGCGACGTCACCGACTGGTTGGACCGGGTCCAGTTGCTTTCCAGATAGGCCTTGAAATCGTCACTTGGACGCCATTCCAATATGCCGTTCAGCGCATAACGGCGGGTTTCGAGCCGATCGATGACGTAACGCGGAATATCCGGGATGAAATCCCTGACGCCATCGCCGTTCAGATCCCTGGTCTGGACCCAGCCGGTGGTGCGTGCCTGATGATCCTCGACATTGCGATTTTCGAACGTGCCCGAAACCAGGATGCCCAGCGTGCCATTGGCAAATGTATCGCTGCCGATGACGGCAAGGCGGGGGTCCATATGATCGCCGATGTCGGCATAGATGGCCTGCGCCGATCCCGCGAGATAGGGCTTGCCGCCATTGTCGAACGGCCGGCGCGTGATGACGCGCACGGTGCCGCCGACGCCGCCTTCGGTCATGTCTGCGGTCGCCGATTTCACGACCTCCAGACGGTTGACGAACTCCGAGGGGAGGTCGCGGAAGTCGACATCGCGCCCGCCGCCGACCGTGGTGGACAGGGCCGTGGTGCCGTTGATTTCGACGCGGTTCAGCGAGGGGTCGGCGCCACGGATAGTCACGCCGGCGCCCTCGCCACCAGCACGCGAAATCTGGACGCCAGTGACGCGCTGAAGCGCCTCGCCGACATTCTTGTCGGGGAATTTGCCGATATCTTCCGCTGAGATCGCATCCAGCACCTGCGGCGCGTTGCGCTTGGCATTGAGCGCGCCCTGAAGGCTGCTGCGAATACCGGTCACGACGATGTCGGCTGCTTCGACATCCTTGGCTTTCGAGACAGAGGCCTCAGTTGCGGTCGAATCCTGCGCAGCAGCGGCAGTCGACGCAATGGCGATCAACCCAAGGTAGGAAATCGAAGCCAGTTTGGCACAACGCAGATGCATCAGCATCATCTCCCATTCCACATATTGAAACTATGTTGCTTTATATGGAGATAACGTGCCTGCACTCGTCGGGCAAGTGATAAATCCCGCTAAATGGGATATGTATTCAGCATACGAGATTTGCGTTGGCGGGCGACCAGACAGGCCTCACTTTAGTCGGACAAAAAGAGGGAGCGGATGGAATGGGTCACGCGATATCGCAAAGCCTGATGATATTGGCTCTGGCTGCTGGAGCGCTCCCTGCCGGGGCACAAGCGGAAGCGGTTAGTTCATCTTTTGATGCCGCGGTGGCCGTGGAGACCGCCGGCGCTGGGCCTGTGATCGATCCTAATATCTACGGTCAATTCGTCGAACATCTCGGTCGGGGCGTGTATGAAGGGATCTGGGTGGGGCCGGACTCCCCCATTCCGAATGTCCGCGGCATCCGCAGCGATGTCGTCGCCGCTCTGCGCAAGGTGAAAATTCCTGTCATCCGCTGGCCTGGTGGCTGCTTTGCGGATGGCTATCACTGGGCCGATGGCGTTGGCCCTGCAAGTCGGCGTCCGAAAGCCATCAATGCTGCTTGGGATAAATCGCCTGAAACCAATGCTTTCGGCACACATGAATATATGGACTTTCTGGGTCAGATCGATGCCAAGGCCTTTGTGTCGGTGAATGTCGGTTCCGGCAGCGTCAGGGAGGCTGACGACTGGATGCGTTACATGACCGCGCCTGCGGACAGTCAGCCTGGCCAAGCGCGCGCGAGCAATGGGCATGTCGAGCCATGGCAGGTTCCTTTCGTGGGTGTCGGCAACGAAAGTTGGGGCTGTGGTGGCAATATGACCGCAGACAGCTATGCCGCCGCTTTCCGTCACTATGCTGCATTTCTGCGCAGCTATTCAGGCGAACGTGCGCAGTTGATCGCCGTTGGTGCGGACAGCGATGATTATGACTGGACCGATCGCGTCATGGCTCAGGCAATGAAGTGGCGGCCAAATCCGACGCCGCTTGCCTACACGACGGATCGGCCTTTGATGTGGGGTCTGTCACTGCATTTCTACACCTTCGCCGGCAACGACTGGCGTAAAAAAGGGCGCAATGTCGGTTTTGGCATGGCCGAATGGGCGTCCTCGCTGGCGCGGGCTAACCATGTTGACGAATTGATCCGGGGCCATGCGGCGATCATGGACAAATACGACCCGGAAAAGCGCGTCGCGCTGGCGGTGGACGAATGGGGGGCCTGGTTTCAAAGCGAAAAGGATGCCCCGTCCCAGCTCTATCTGGAAAGTACGTTGCGTGACGCCGTCATCGCCGGACTCAGTCTCAATATCTTCAATCGTCATGCCGACCGGGTGCGGATGGCCAATCTCGCGCAGATGGTGAACGTTATCCAGTCGTTGATCCTGACCGATGGCGCGAAGATGATGGTAACGCCGACCTATCATGTCTTCGACCTCTACAAGGTACATCAGGGCGCCGCCCTTATTCCGACAGAGGTTCAGGCACCTGACTATGTCGAAGGTGACACGCGCCTGCCCGGGCTGAGCGTATCGGCATCCAAAGACAGGAGTGGAAAGCTCCACCTTACCATCGTCAATCTCGATCCGCGGCGCAGCAGCAATCTTCGGCTCACTCTCAAAGGCGGAGTCTGGCGGCAGGCCAATGCGCAGACTCTCACTGCCGACCGTGTCGATACACGCGTGCGGTTCGATGCGCCTGATCCGTTTCAGCCGCGCCGGTTGCCGGTCCTTGTCAGCCGGGGTGAAGTCAGCCTGAAGATTGCGTCCAAGTCGGTGACGCTGGTGGAGATCGCGCCATGACAAAGGAGAGCGACAGCGCGGCTTGACAGGCGGCCGAACGGCATCAGCCGCATATCATTGAGGTCAGCGCCAGATAAAAAAACAGTGGCAGGGCAATAACGACTTAGCCTTGTCGACCTGTCTTCTTGTCTATTCCAAAGACGGAACATATTCGCTGCAATTATCATGTCGCTGCAAGCGGAGCGCCGGCAGGATCGCGAGATCTGCCGGCGTTTTGTTGGATACAAGTGGCGGGATCATTCCGTAACGGGTGCGGCTTTTTCCGGGGTGGCAAGCGGTCCGCCCTTCACTGCTGGCGCGCCTTTCAGATAATGAGCAAGCCAGCCCTGAACTTCACGGTAGAATTGGCGGCTGTCTTCAGGCTTGGTGATCCAGTGCCACGCGTCGGGGAAGATGAGCAGGCGGCTGGGCACCTGCATCCGCTGTAGTGTCGACCAGGTTTCCAGCGTGTTCGACATTGGTACGCGATAGTCACGCTCGCCCGCCGTTAAAAGCATGGGCGTCTTCCAGTCTTTGGCATAGGTGATCGGACTCTGGTCGCGCCAAACCTTGCTGTCGCCCCAGGGCGGGCCGCCGCTTGCGACTTCACGCCCGTAGTTGAAGTCGCTGGTGCCCCATTGGGTTAGCAGATCGACTTCTCCCGCGTGACTGACGATGCATTTGTAACGGGTCGTCGTGGCTTCCATCCAGTTGGCGAGGTGCCCGCCATAGCTGGCCCCGCCTATGCAGGCATTGGCGGTATCGATGAAGCCGAACTGTTTGCCTGCTTCGTCCACGGCTTGGTTGATTTCTTCGGCCGGCCCCCTCAGCGGATCCAGCTTGATCGCGCGGGAGAAGGCTTCGCCATAGCCGGTAGATCCAGTATAATCGGTCATCAGCACCACATAGCCGGCGCTGGCCAACAGATGATAATTCCAGCGCAACCCAATCTGGTCGGCATTGGACGATGCCGGGCCACCATGCATCAGCACCATTAGGGGGTATTTCTTCGCCGGATCGAATGCGGGCGGCGTGACAATCATATTGTGGATACGACGCCCTTTGTCGCTGGTGAACCAGAAATGCCGGGGGCTGGACCAGTCGATCGTCGCGGCGAGCGCGGTATTGACGCTGGTCAGATTGGTATGGCGTCCACTTCTCGGATCGATACGGACGATTTCCGCCGGGTTCACCGCGCTGCCATAGCTGGCGATCAACATGTCAGACTTGGCGTCGGATGGAATGTCGATCGCGGTATAGCCACCGACTTTGGGCGCGACCACCAGTTCCGGTTTCCCTCCGGCAACCGGCAGACGATACAGATTTTCCATGCCTGCATCCGGCACCGTCAGATACAAGGTCCGGCTGTCGGGCGTCACGGTGTAGCTGCCCACTTCGCGATCGAACATGCCGGTCAGCAATGTCGCGGCGCCTCCGGCCGGCCAGGCGATACGATGCAACCGCGCCAGATCATATACCTCGTCGCCCTGGCTGTTGAACTTGACGATCAGGCTCTTGCCATCGGGTGTGAATTTGGGATCGCCATATTCACCCAGGTCCGGCGTGACCAAGGTCGGTTCACCACCGTCGGCGGGCATCCGGTACAGGCCGAAATTGACCCGGGCATGTGCTGCATTCCACCGCTGCGTGGTGGCGATGAACAGGATTTCCCTGCCGTCGGGACTCCACAATGGCGACAGGGATGTGCCGCCGTCATTCTGTGGACTGCCACCAAAGCCCTCCGCCCGCGCCAGCGCTGTTGTGGAAATGACGTCGCGTGCCACCGCGCCTTCGGCGAGAGGCTGCACCCACAGGCTGGGCCGGCGATCATCCAGCCAGTCGTTCCAGTACCGGATCGGGAAATGTTCATAGACGCGCATGGAAAATTTGCGTGCCTTGCGCTCGTCGGCGGCCTTCTTGTTGGTGGCTGCGTCGATCGCGCCGGGATAAACCAGACTTTCGAACATGATCGCCTTGCCGTCAGGCCGCCATTGCGGCCTGGCCGCGCCGGTCGGCACTTCAGTCGCGCGCCGTGCTTCGCCACCTGCCAGATCCAGAATATAGAGTTGCGCGACCTCGTCGCCTTCGCGCTTGGCTGAAAAAGCGATCCGGCGGCTATCCGGCGCCCAGGCGGGATCGCTCTCGCCCGACTTGCTCGACGTCAGCCGGCGTGGCGCTGCGCTGCCGTCGGTTGGTACGATCCACAGATCGTTGACGGATTCATCCTTTGCATAGGATGGCTCGGTCAGTGCGTAAACGACCCATTTGCCGTCAGGGCTGGTCAACGGGGTGCCGACCCGCTTCATCATCCACAATGTTTCATGCGACAGCGCCTGCTTGGTCTGCGCGAACGCGGGCGCTGTGTTAAAGCCCGCAACCATTGCCGCTGATATCAAAAGATTTGTAACATTTCTCATAATCGGCCTCATTTTCGCAGCATTGGATCCGGCGTTCATGACTGCCCCCTTCATTGGTCGATACCCTCAGGCCGTAGCAGTGCTGGCGTGTCGATGCACCCCCGGCCGCCCCTATCTCCTCCGATCGCGCCGGGTCCATCGCCGGCACTGAATACGTCATCAATGGCGGGGCCGTACCGATAACCTGCTTGCTGGCATGTCGGCGTTTTTGCCACTCGGATTAAAGGTAATCCAAACCATGCTATTGTCGAACGGAGCGATGCGGCCATCCATAGCCGGAGCCGGCAGGCGAAAAACTGACGATCTCATTCCGCTAAAACAGGAAGCGACGGGAGCGTCCCGCCATGTGGCGATCCGCTTCAATCTAGTATGAGAAATACATCAACGCCACTTAGAGCATCCCTGCATCACCCGATGCATTGCGGATCAGGGTCAGCATCTTCAGTCGCGCCTCTTCCCCTTCGCCGCGCATGATGGCATCGAATACGGCGTCGTGATCGGGCATGGGGTCGCGCGATTCCTTGCGCGCGTCGCGGGCAAAGCGTGTGGTCCATGCGACGACCGCCGTGACGGATGTGGCCAGGGTGATGAGCGATTCATTGCGGGTAGCCAGCAATATCTGGCGATGGAAGCTTTGGTCGGCCGCGCGGCCCTCCGATGTTTGCAGTCCGAAGCGACGCATTTCCTCCAGCGCATGGCCCATGCGGGAAATGTCCTGCCCGTCTCGGCGCAAGGCTGCGAACTGCGCAGCGGCTGGCTCCACTACGATGCGTAACTCAAAGATATCACGCAGAAATTCCTGTGTTGGCCCCGCTTCGAACATCCAGGCGAGCACATCCAGATCCAGCATGTTCCAGCGCAACCGATCGTTGATGCGTGTACCGCTTTTGGTCCGGCTATGGACCAGCCCTTTGGCGGAAAGCACGCGCACTGCTTCACGATAAGCGGTGCGCGACACACCTTGCTCGGCGCTGTAGCGCTCCTCACCCGGCAATATGTCTCCCGGCTGATATCGCCCGCCGACGATCGCGATGCCCAGATCATGGGCAATCCGGTCATGCACGGCGCGCTGCGCCTGGCTGGCGGGGCGGGACAGGGGGTGGTCGTCTGTTTGCGTCATGCGCCTTCGTCTGCCCTGTCGCGCCTGTCGTCAAGCCTCGACCACCGGATCTGCCATATTTGGTATGAGAAAAAACAGATGATTTGCCCGAATTTTCATTACTCCGTCAATTTACCGCTTGAATCGGCTTAAAACTGCCGTCATCTAGTACGAGAAATAAAAATGACTCGGAGGGGAGTGCCATGATGAAAAGAGGAATGAAGCTGTCCATCTCGCTGTTCGCCTTGCTCACAGCGCAAGCGGTGTCAGCGCAGGAAACGCAGGCTGTCAGCGATGGCGACATCATCGTCACCGGCATGCGCGCCAGCCTGTCGTCGGCGCAGAATATCAAGCGCAATGCCCAGCAACTGGTGGACTCTGTCGTGGCCGAGGATATCGGCAAGCTGCCCGACAATAATGTGGTGGAAGCGCTCCAGCGCGTGCCCGGCATCCAGGTCTCGCCCCGCGCCCGCGGCGAATCCGCGACTGTGCTGATTCGCGGCCTCCCAGATGTCGTGACGCTGGTCAACGGCCGCAACATCTTCAGCACCACTGGTCGGTCCCTGTCATTGGCGGATGTGCCCGCCGATCTGGTCGCGGGCGTGGACGTCTACAAGTCGCGTTCCGCCGACCAACTGGAAGGGGGGATTGCCGGCCTGATCAACGTTCGCACTCGCCGCCCGTTCGACTTCAAGGGGTTCGAACTCGCGCTGGCCGGCCGCGAAGTCTATAGTGAGCAGCCTGATACGATCGATCCCTATGCCAGTGCGCTCGTCAGCAACCGCTGGTCGACCGGCATCGGCGAGATCGGCGCGCTGGTCAGCGTCTCCTACCACAAGACCCGCTATCGCGACTTCACCGTCTATAGCGGCGGCTATTTCGGTTATAATCTCGACAATAGCCGCGCACCCTATACGCCCGGCGTTCCGCTTGATCCGCGCGGCACCAATGCCACCGATCCCAAAGTCTTTCGCACCGACGTGATCGGCGCCTTCGACCGGATCGGCACCCGTACCCGCCCGGCGGTCAACGCCACGCTGCAATGGGCGCCCGACGATCGCCTCACCATCCATGCCGACGGCCTCTTCTACGGCTATCGCGAACGCGGCAACGGCAATCAGAATTTCACTTCGATGAACGGCACTCTGCTCTCGCCGCTCCAGTTCGTCGACGATACCAAACTGGTCCAATCGCTCAGCATCGCCAATGGCCGCGTCGCCAATTTCGGCACAGCCTATCAGAACAAGGCCGATCGCTGGCAGGGCGCTCTTGGTGCGGACTGGGAAGCGGGCGGCTGGAAGGTCGCGACCGAACTGTCCTATACCCGGTCGAAGGCGACCGACATCGGCAATAACCTCGACGTGGATTTCATCGCGTCCCGCACCGATGCCGTGTTCAACGACGGATCGGGCACGCCCTATTTCTCGCTGCCCAACGACGATATCGCCGATCCGTCACGCTATTATCTCTCCCGCCTGTCCACCACCCGCACGATCGGCGACGGGAAGGAATGGGCCTGGCGCGGCGATGTCAGCTATCGTTCGCCCTTCCTGATTTTCTCCGGCCTCGATGCCGGTGTCCGCCTCAGCCAGCGCGACGCGCAATCGGACAGTTTCACCCAGACCATCAATTGCGGCCCGACCGTTACGGTCAAATGCTATGGGGTAAAGGCCGACAGCCTGCCGGGCCTGATGACGGTGACGCCGGGCGGCTTCGACACGGGGACCGGCAAGTTCGTGCGCCAATGGGCGACGCCCACCACCGGCTATCTGCTCAACAATATCGGTTCGCTGCGGCAATTATTCGGTCTGGCGCCCGGCGATCCCGCCTTCCAGGACACGCAGCATTTCGACATTAAAGAGAAAAATCAGGCCGGCTATGGTCAGGCCAATATAGAGGTCGGCCGGCTGGACGGACAGGTCGGGGTGCGCGTCATCCGCACCGACATCACCTCCAACGCCTTTCTCGTCCTGCGCGGCGCGACATCGCCCGTCACCATCCGCAACAAGAGCACGGATATTCTGCCCAGCCTGGCCCTGCGCTACAAGTTGCAGGACAATCTCTTCCTGCGCTTCGCCGCCAGCAAGACGATCACCCGGCCCAGCTTCGCGCAGCTCAATCCCGCGCTCACCCTGACCCCGCCGGTGCCGGGCCAGCAGCCCTTCGGTCGCGGCACCAGCGGCAATGCGGACCTGAAGCCCATTCGTTCGGACAATTACGACCTCTCGCTCGAATGGTATATCGACCGCTCCAGTTCGATCACCGCGACCATCTTTCGCCGTGACGTCACCGGCTTCATCCAGTCCGTCACCAGCAATTTCGACATCGACTATCTGGGCGCCGACAATGGCGTTTATCAGATCACCCGCCCGGAAAATTCGGGGTCCGGCAAGTTGCAGGGCATAGAGGGCGGCTTCACCTTCTTCCCCCGTGGCGTGCCCGCCTGGCTGGAGGGGATCGGTATCAGCGCCAACGGCACCTATATCGACGGCAAGAACAAGGCGCTCTCGCCATTGCCCGGCGTCACCGGCTATATGGACATCCCGTTCCAGAATGTGTCCAAATATTCGGCGACCGGCACGCTCATCTACGAAAAGGGCGGCTTCTCCGGCCGCGCCTCCTATGTCTGGCGCGACAAATATAATGCCGGCCTGCACTTCACCGGGGTCAATCCCAATTTCATCACCAACGGCCAGATCAGCAATCTTGACCTGTCCTTTTCCTATGAGATCAATCCGAAGTTCACGGTCGTATTCGACGCGACCAACGTGCTGAAAAATCTCTATCAAACCTCGTTCAATGACCCCAGTCTCTACCCGCGCGACACGGTGCTTTACACGCGTACCTTCGCCCTCGGTTTCCGGGCGAAGCTCTGAAGATGCAAATATCGAGAGGATATTCCATGACGATTTCCCGAACGATCGCTTCCTTGTCGGTGCTGCTGGCGCTCCCGCAACTGGTGCAGGCGCAAGAGGCGCGGCAGGTTGCGATCAGCGTGGACGCTGCGAAACCGGCGGGAAAGTTGCCACCGGTCTGGCGTTTCTTCGGCGCGGACGAGCCAAATTATGCGACGATGAAGGACGGCCGCAAATTGCTGGTCGAACTGGGCGAACTGAAAAAGGGCGAAGTCTATTTCCGTGCTCATAATCTGCTGAGCACCGGCGATGGCACCGCCGCCTTCAAATGGGGCAGCAGCAACGCCTATACCGAAACGAAGGACGGCAAGCCGGTCTATGACTGGAAAGTCGTGGACGGCATCATCGACGCCTATCTGGAACGCGGCGTGCGCCCCTATCTTCAGATCGGCTTCATGCCGCAAGCCATGTCGTCCGCGCCGGCCGGCACCCCCTATCAACATAGCTGGCGCCCCGGTTTCGATTATAAGCTGATCGCCACGGGGTGGACCTATCCGCCCAAGGATTATGAGAAATGGGCGGAGCTGGTCTATCAATGGACGCTCCATAATATCGAAAAATATGGCAAGGCCGAAGTCGAAAAATGGTATTTCGAGGTCTGGAACGAACCCAACTCGCCCTTCTACTGGACGGCCTCGCCTGAGGAGTTCTACAAGCTGCATAGATCGG
>JAGVJS010000389.1 GCA_020051025.1 Sphingobium sp.
GGTGTTCCTGCGCGCGCCGCTGGGCGACGGACGGGCGGCGCGCCTGTTCCTGGGCGACCAATATAGTCTGGGCGCGGATCAGGTGGATGCGATCGCGACGATCCGCGGGCTAACCGTTCACAGCTTCGAGCGGATGGATGTGAAGGCGGATGGATACCGCACCAAGATGCGGCGAATGGCGATGCGGTTGGCGGGGTGAAAAGATACGGCTGGTTTCGGCCAACTACGGACAATCTGTGCTCCTGCGAAAGCAGGAGCCTAGGGGCGGCCTAGCGCTTCTTTGCCCTGTTCCTGCCTTCGCAGGAACACGGCTTAGTTGAAACCCGACAGTCCCCTATCCACCCATCCCAGTCTAAAATAATCGCATCTGCGCGCCCTCTGGCGGGCGGAAGAGGTGGGTGCGCAGGGTCAGGCGTTCAGCTCCCAGCCCGGCGCGCTTGCGGGCCTTGAGGAAGCGGGTGCGGATGAGGTCGGCCCAGACGCCTTGCCCTCGCATCCGGGAGCCGAAATCGGGATCATTATCCCGCCCGCCGCGCAGGTCGCGGATGATGGCCATGACCTTGCCGGCGCGGTCGGGATAATGGGCCTCCAGCCAGGCGCGGAAGAGCGGGGCGACTTCGTGGGGCAGGCGGACGGGGATATAGGTGACTTCGCGCGCGCCTGCCTGTGCGACGCGGGCGACCAGCGCTTCAATCTCGTGATCGGTGATGGCGGGGATGATGGGGGATATGCTGGCGGTGACGGGGACGCCGGCCTGCGCCAGTTGGCGGATCGCCTCCACCCGGCGGAGCGGATGGGGCGCGCGAGGCTCCAATGTACGGGCAATGGCGGGGTCGAGGCTGGTGACGGAGAGGACAACCGCGACCAGTCCGTCGCGTGCCAGATCGGCCAGCAGGTCGATGTCGCGCAGGATGCGGTCGGACTTGGTGGTGATATAGGTCGGATGGCGGGTTTCGACCATGATCTCCAGGATGGAGCGGGTGATGCTCCAGTCCTTCTCGATCGGCTGATAGGGATCGGTATTGGTGCCCATGGCGATCGGGGCGACGGCGTAGGTCTTTTTCGACAGTTCAGCGCGGAGCAGCTTCGCCGCATCGGGCTTGGCGAACAATTTCGTTTCGAAGTCGAGGCCCGGCGACAGGTCATGATAGGCATGCGATGGTCGGGCAAAGCAATAGATGCACCCATGTTCGCAACCGCGATAGGCGTTGATCGACTGGCTGAAGCCGATGTCGGGGCTGGCGTTGCGCGTGATGATGGTACGGGGATGTTCGACCGTGACCTGTGTGCGGGTCCGGGCGACCGGGCCGTCAATGTCGGCGATCGCGTCCAGCCAGTCGCCGTCCGCCTGTCGCTGGGGCAGGTTGAAGCGACGGCTATCTCCGTTCAGCGTTGCGCCTCTGCCCTTCTCGATCGCCATGCGTCCTTATAGAACATAAAGGGAACAAATAGCAAGGGTCAGGGGAGGGCGTAACTGACGGTGGCCTGGGCGATCAGGCGATCTTCATTGTCCTGCCACAGGCGCACATCCACGGTGGCAAGGCGGCGGCCCAGTTTGAGGAGGCGGGCGTCGGCGAACAGGCGTCGTGCCTCGGCACCGCGCAGGAAGTTGATGTTGAGGTTGCTCGTCACGGCCATGGCGACCGGGCCGACATGGGCGAGGATGACGGCATAAGCCGCGACATCGACCAGCCCCATCTGAACCGGCCCGGAAATGAGGCCGCCGGGGCGGAACATCATGGGAATGGGGTCCAGTTGCATATGGGCGTGGCCGGGCGCGACCGAAACCAGATCGCCGAGCAGCGGGCGCGCTTCGGCCGGGAATGCCTGATCAAGGAAGGCGGCGAGTTCGTCGCGGGTCAGGCATAGGGCCGAAAGCGAGGGGGCTTGGGTCATGGGAGCGCCGTTATTCAAGAAGAAATGGACCTTGCCAGGCTCAGGCCGAACGGTGTTTTTTGAACGGGATTAGCGTTCCGTCAGGCGGGGCATGAGTTCCACGAAGTTGCAGGGGCGGAAGCGGCTGTCCAACTGGGTGACGAGGATGCCGTCCCAGGCGTCTTTCACGGCACCGGTGGAGCCGGGCAGCGCGAAAATATAGGTGCCGCGGGCGACGCAGGCGGTGGCGCGGGACTGGATGGTGGAGGTGCCGATGCTCTGATAGCTGAGCCAGCGGAACAGTTCGCCGAAACCGGGAATTTCCTTGTCCTGCACCTGCGCCACGGCTTCGGGCGTGACGTCGCGACCGGTGACGCCGGTGCCGCCGGTGGTGAGGATGACGTCGATTTGCGGGTCATCAATCCATGCATGAAGGCGGGCGATGATGGCGCTCTTGTCGTCGCGCTCGATAAAGCGCGCCGCGAGGATATGGCCCGCGCCCTCCAGCCGTTCGACCAGCGCGTCGCCGGAGCGATCCTCGGCCAGACCGCGTGTGTCGGAAACGGTCAGCACGGCGATGCGAACCGGAATGAAGGTCCGGCTCTCGTCAATCGGCATCAGTCCGATCCGCCGCCCGCAGAGACATTTGGGCTGCCACGGCCATCGGCCTTGCTGAGGCGAACCAGCTTCACGCCCTTGGCATTGGGGAAGGTAGGCCACATGCCCTGCGCCATGCCGGTCAGGCAATCGGCGCTGCCCTTTGCCTGGATCTGATACATCCAGTAGTTGCGCATGACGATGTTCACGTAAGCGCGGGTTTCATAATAGGGCAGCGATTCCATGAAGAGCAGGGGATCGCCCTTGTCATGGACCTGGGTGTTCCAGCGATCGACCGGCAGCGGGCCGGCATTATAGGCGGCCATCACTTTGGGCAGCAGGCCGCCGGTGGCGCTCATGTCGCGCAGGGATTCGAGGTAGCGCTGGCCATATTCCATGTTGGTCGACGGCACGAACAGTTGCGATGCGTTGGACAGGCCGACATCGCCCGCTGTGCCGGGGCGCACCTGCA
>JAGVJS010000263.1 GCA_020051025.1 Sphingobium sp.
CGTGTGCTCTTCCGATCTGCCAGCGATCGGCGGCCGGATCGTTGCTGCGCAGGAAGCCGCCATTGGGCTCGGTCAGGCGCAGCAGGCCGATGACCTGCACCTTGTCCTGCGGCCGGTCGTAGCGGGCGGTACGGCTGGGGACGAAACCGCGGTTGATCAGGGTGACGGCGCCGTCATCGGCGCGCAGCGGGGTCATCAGCCAGAAGCCAGGACCGCGCACCGTGACGGCCTGCGTCAGGGCAGCCTTGTCGTGAAGGAAGGTGCCGCTGAGAGCAACCCGGCGATATTCGTCGGCTTTGATGGCTGTAGCGGGCGCGGGGACCGGCGCGGCGTGGATGCGGGCATCGACGCGGGCGATCAGGTCGCGCTTCCATCCAAGGCGCTGGATCTGCCAGGCGCCAAGCGCACTGAAGCCGGAAAACAGAATGAGGGCGATCAGCGTCAGGCCGACCGTAAAGGCCGGGGAGCGTTTGCCACGCCCCCCGGTTTCCGCCGTTGTCACGGCATTTCGCTCATGTTCGCCATGGTCGACATGTCATGCCCGGCGTTCATTTCGCTGCTCATGTCCCCGGTCATGTCCATAGCCGCATGGGGCATCATATTATTGTTCATATGATACATGACCCACGTCGATCCGGCGAGGACGATGACCACCAGAACCAGCGTCAGCGCCATTGCCATGAACGACCAGCCGCCTTCGACGCGGGTGTTCATGTGCAGGAAGTAGATCATGTGGACGATTACCTGCACCGCTGCGAAGGCGATGATGATGATGCCGGTCAGCCTGGGATCGCCCAGCGCATTGGACATCACCAGCCAGAAGGGGATGGCCGTCAGGATCACCGACAGGCCGAAACCGATCATATAGCTGCCGAAGGTGCCATGGGCGCCTTCTTCATGATGCCCATGATCGTGGCTGTCATGCCCATGGCCATGGGCGTCGTGAGGATGGATAGCGTCGCTCACCGCAGGACTCCCATGAGATAGACAAAGGTGAAGACGCCGATCCAGATGACGTCAAGGAAGTGCCAGAACATGCTGAGGCACAGCAGGCGGCGCTTGTTGGCGGGGATTAGACCCTTCCTGGCGACCTGAACCATCAGCGTGATCAGCCAGATCGAACCGAAGGTGACGTGCAGCCCGTGGGTGCCGACCAGCGTGAAGAAGGCGGACAGGAAGGCCGAACGTCCCGGACCTGCACCCTCATGGATGAGGTTGGAAAATTCGTAGAGTTCGATGAACAGGAACGCCCCGCCGAACAGCAGTGTGACGAACAGCCAGCCCTGGGTGGCGCTGACCCTGTTCTTTTCCATCGCCAACATGGCAAAACCATAGGTGATCGAGGAGAAAAGCAGCATCGCGGTGTTGATCGCGATGAGCGGAAGTTCGAACAGATCCTTGGGACCGGGGCCGCCGGCAAAGTTGCCGCCGAGAACCGCATAGGTGGCAAACAGGATGGCGAAGATGAGACAGTCGCTCATCAGGTACATCCAGAAGCCGAGACTGGTGCTGTGGCCTTCGTGGAGATGGGGTTCCTCGGGCAAGTGATATGCCCGAGGTGCCGCCTGCGCGTTTGCAGTTGCGCTGCTCATGAGTGTCAGACTCCCGCCGCGAGGATGCGCGTGCGCTCTTCCTCGGTGCGCGTCACATCCTCGACCGGGATGTAATAGTCGCGCTTGTAGTTGAAGGTGTGGAAGATGGCGAAGCCAACGATGCCGACGAAGCTAAGCGCGGCCAGCCACCACATATACCAGATCAGGGCAAAGCCGCAGATCGTGGACAGCGCGGCCAGGATCACGCCTGAACCGGTGTCGCTGGGCATGTGGATTGCCTGATAGCCGGTCAGCGGGCGCTGATAGCCGTTCTTCTTCATGTCCGCCCAGCTGTCGGCGTCATAGACGACCGGCGTGAAGGCGAAATTATACTCCGGCGGGGGCGAACTGGTCGCCCATTCCAGGGTACGGCCATCCCACGGATCGCCTTCGACCTTCAGTTCGTCCCGCTTCCAGATGGAGATGGCGAACTGGAGGAGCATCGCGCCGATGCCGGCCGCGACGATGGCGGCGCCGATCGCGGCGATGACGAAGTAGATCTGCAAGCTGGGATCGTCGAACACGCGCATGCGGCGGGTCACGCCCATGAAGCCCAGGATATAGAGTGGCGTGAAGGCCATCCAGAAGCCGACCTGCCAGCACCAGAAGCTGACCTTGCCCCAGAATTCGTTCAGCTTGAAGCCGAACGCTTTGGGCCACCAATAGTTGATCGCCGCGAACAGGCCGAACAGCACGCCGCCGATGATCACGTTATGGAAGTGCGCGATCAGGAACAGCGAGTTGTGCAGCACGAAGTCGGCGGGCGGAACCGCGAGCATCACGCCGGTCATGCCGCCGACCGTGAAGGTCAGCATGAAGGCGACGGTCCACATCATCGGCAGTTCGAACCGGACGCGGCCGCGATACATGGTGAAGAGCCAGTTGAAGAGCTTCGCACCCGTCGGGATCGAGATGATCATCGTCGTGATGCCGAAGAAGCTGTTGACGCTGGCGCCCGAACCCATGGTGAAGAAGTGGTGCAGCCATACGAGGTAGGACAGCACCATGATGCAACAGGTCGCGTAGACCATCGAGGTGTAGCCGAACAGGCGCTTCCCCGAGAAGGTCGAGGTGACTTCCGAAAAGACGCCGAACAGCGGCAGGATGAGGATGTAGACTTCCGGGTGGCCCCAGATCCAGATCAGGTTCACGTACATCATCGGGTTGCCGCCGAAGTCGTTCGTGAAGAAGTTGGTGCCGGCATAGCGGTCGAGCGAGAGCAGGATCAAAGTGGCGGTCAGGATGGGGAAGGAAGCGACGATCAGAATGTTCGCGCAGAGCGAGGTCCAGGTGAAGACGGGCATCTTCATGAGCGACATGCCCGGCGCGCGCATCTTCACGATGGTCGCGATCAGGTTGATGCCCGACAATGTCGTGCCGACACCAGCTACCTGTAGCGCCCAGATATAATAGTCGACACCTGTCGCCGGGCTATAGTCGATCCCTGAGAGCGGCGGATAGGCAAGCCAGCCGGTCTGGGCGAATTCGCCCAGGAACAGCGAAGCCATCACCAGCACCGCGCCGCCCGTGGTCATCCAGAAACTGAAATTGTTCAGGAAGGGGAAGCTGACGTCGCGTGCACCGATCTGGAGCGGGACGATATAGTTCATCAAACCGGTGATGAACGGCATCGCCACGAAGAAGATCATGATCACGCCGTGGGCGGTGAACACCTGGTCATAATGGTGGGCGTTGAGGTAACCCTCGGACCCGTTGAAGGCGAGCGCCTGCTGGAGGCGCATCATGATGGCGTCGGCAAAACCGCGCAGGAACATGATGAGGCCCAGTACCATATACATGATGCCGATCTTCTTATGGTCGACGCTGGTGAACCACTCTTTCCAGAGATAGCCCCAGAGCTTGAAATAGGTGAGTGCGGCTACGACGGCCGCGCCGCCCAGCACCACCGCGCAGAATGTCGCGACGACGATGGGCTCTTCCCATGGGAAGCTGTCCCATGTCAGACGACCGAAGATCATCTGTGCTGTTGTCATTGTGCCAGTCATGGGCCTTACCGATGCTGCGCGTGCGCGTCAGCGCCGCTGGGAGAGGAGTGATCTGCCGTCGGGGCCTTTTTCGCGCCAGGCGCGTCAGGAGCGGTTTCCTGCCCCTTATTCTGGTCCGTCTGCTCGATCACATGGCTGTTGGGGAAGTCGTACTGAAGCCCTTCGGTCTCATGCGCCGATTCCTTGCCCGCGCCGCCCATCATGTCGATGTGCATCAGTTCCTTCATGCAGCGCTGTCCCGGCTTGACGCACAGGTTGACGACAGCATCGAACAGATTGGCTTCGCTGGTGCCGAAATAGGCGACCGGGGCCTTTTCAGACGGCTTGGCCAACGTCTGGTAGACAGTGCGGTCGAGCGCGGTCTGGCTGCCCTTCACCTTGGCAACCCAGGCGTTGAACCCGGCCTGGTCCAGCGATTGATAGCCAAAGCGCATGTGGGTGAAGCCCGCGCCCGAATAGTTGGCGGAGAAGCCGACACCCTTGACCGGCTTGTTGGCGACGGCGTGCAACTGCGTCTTCATGCCTGGCATGGCATAGATCTGCCCGGCGAGTTCAGGAATGTAGAAGCTGTTCATCACGGTCGCGGCGGTGATGTCGAAGCGGACCGGTACGTTGGTTGGCAGCGTCAGTTCATTGACGGTGGCGATGCCCAGGTCCGGATAGATGAAGAGCCATTTCCAGTCGAGGGCGACGACCTGCACCGTCAGCGGCTTGACCTTGGGGTCGATCGCCGTGTTCGCGTCGATCCGGTCGAGGGGGCGATAGGGGTCCAGTTTGTGGGTGCTCACCCAGGTCAGGGCGCCCAGCGCGATGATGATCAGCAGCGGGGCCGACCAGATCAGCAGTTCCAGCTTGGTGCTGTGATCCCAGTCGGGATCATAGTCCTTTTCGGTCGCTTCGTTCGTGGCGCGATAGCGCACCGCGAACCACACGACCATCGCCATGACGGGGATGACGATCAGGAGCATCAGCGCGACCGAGATCAGGATCAGGTCGCGCTGCTGCACTGCAATATCGCCCGACGGGTTCATCACGACCCAGTTGCAGCCCGCCAGTGGCGCCGCAAGAATCGGAGCGGACCAGCGCAAGCGCCTGATCCAGTTGGGGGAGGGAGGGTTAGCCATGGCGCGCGCCTAATCGTTCCGCATAGAGTCGGATAGTGGGCAATTTGTCCAATTGTGTGCGGACGCAAAAAAATGTTGGAGATATGGGATACTGCTTAGACTCTGCTCGTTTTCTGTTATGCTGTGATTCCACGGCCACTGGCAGACGACATAAAAACCGCACCGGTGGCCTTGCCAAGGAGCGGATGTCTATGAGTTCTGGGGCCATCGCCTTCACCTCCACGCCACTTGAGGATGACGCGCGCATGATCAATGCGCGCGACCACAAGATCGCGCCGGGGGACATTTCCATCGGAGTAATCATTGGTCGTACCTCCGAATTCTTCGATTTCTTCGTTTATGCCATCGCTTCGGTGATCGTGTTTCCCAGCCTGGTCTTTCCCTATGTGGATGCGCTGACCGGCACCCTTTATTCCTTCGCGATCTTCGCGGTGGCGTTTGTGACCCGGCCGCTCGGGTCGCTCATCTTCATGGCGATCGACCGGCGTTATGGCCGGGGCACGAAGCTGACGGGCGCCCTGTTCTTGCTGGGCAGCTCGACCGTCGCCATCGCCTTCCTACCCGGATATGAGACGATTGGCCACTATGCGGCGGTCGTCCTCATCATCCTGCGCGCGGCGCAGGGCATTGCGCTGGGTGGCACCTGGGACGGTCTGGCATCGCTCCTCTCGCTTAATGCGCCGCAGCACCAGCGCGGCTGGTATGCCATGGTGCCGCAGCTTGGCGCGCCGCTGGCGCTGATCGTGGCGAGCGGCTTGTTTGCTTTCTCCATTCTCAACATGACCGAAGCCGATTTCCTCGACTGGGGCTGGCGCTATCCCTTCTTCGTCGCCTTTGCGATCAACGTGGTGGCGCTGTTCGCCCGTCTGCGCATCGTCGTGACGCATGAGTTCGAGCGGCTGTTCGAGCAGAAGGATCTGCAGCCCTCGCCGGTGCTGCCGACGGTGAAGGCTGAAGGTCGCAACATCATCCTTGGCGCCTTCGCGCCGCTGGCCAGTTTCGCGCTGTTCCACATGGTCACGGTCTTCCCGCTCTGCTGGGTCGCCCTCTATACCGACCAGCCGCTCGACCGCTTCCTGATCATCGAGATGATCGGCGCATCGGTGGGCCTGCTCGCCATTGTCGTCTCCGGCTTCATCGCCGATCAGATCGGTCGCCGCTCGCTGCTCGGCTGGTCGGCGCTCGGCATCGCGATCTTTGCGCTGATGGCGCCGCTGCTGCTGAACGGTGGGGAACTGGGCGAGGTGGCCTTCATGATCCTGGGCTTCATGCTGCTCGGCCTGTCCTTCGGCCAGTCGTCGGGCGTAGTGGCGTCCAACTTCGCGACTGAGGCGCGCTATACCAGTTCGGCGCTGACGTCCGACCTTGCCTGGCTGGTCGGTGCTGGTTTCGCGCCGCTGGTGGCGCTGCTGCTGTCGGTGAAGTTCGGCCTGGCGGCGTCGGGCATCTATCTGCTGTCGGGCGCCGTCGCCACCATGATCGCGCTTTACGTCAACAAGGAACTGGCCGGCCGCGACCGTTAAGTCGCGGCGCGCCGCATGCGCGCGAGCGCCTTCCGGTCGAACCATCCGGTCAGACCGGGGCGCGGACGCCAGCGGGGCAGCCAGTCGCCATAAAGGCTCGCAAGACGCGCGGGGAGGCCCACCGGCCCCTCGCGCATCATGATGTCGGATATGATGCGGTTCTGGTAGAAGCGCACCGAATAATTGATCAGCCTTTTATACTGCATGGCCCATGTCGACGGGCGGGCGAGGCTCACCTGCTCCGCGATAAAGCCCGCGCCGTCGCAGGCCAGCACCCGGCCATGGACCCAATGGCTGTCATCCTTCAAGTCGGTATGCGCCCAGGCGGCGACCAGCCCGTCATCGCCGATCAGATCCTCCGGCAGGCGCAGTCCGCGCGCCCGGATCGCCGTGACGAAGCGGCCGGACAGCGCGTAGAGATCGCCGAACAACCCGCCTTCATCTTTCAGTCCCTGCTGATAGAGTTGCACCATGCGGCCGTTCATCGGCATGCCGGCGGCGGCATTGGCATCCGGGTGCGCGGCCAGGTCCGCCAGCAGCGCGTCGAATGATCCCGGCGCGATTTCCGCGTCGCCGTCCATGAAGATCACCGCATCCTCATCCCCGGTCAGCAGATCATGGACCATATGATTCCAGGTCCGCGACTTGCCGCCGGCCTTTATGTCATGGACGATGACATGGCGCCGGTCTCCCGCCGCCGCGCGGGCGCGGGCGACGGTGTCGTCGGTGGTGCCGTTCACCAGCACATGGAAGGTCGTGTCCGGCCGGTCGAGCGGGATCGAGGCGAGGCAGAGGGCGATCCGGCGCTCTTCCTGATGGGCGAAAATGGCGACGGCGAGGGCCATGAACTTAACGGAAATCCCAGCCCTGCTGGCCATGCTGGCTGGCGTCCAGCCCGTCCGATTCCTCCTGCGCGCTTAGCCGCATGGGGATGACGACGGAGATGATCAGCGCCGCGATTGCGCTGCCGACCATGGCCCAGAGCGCGACGATGACCAGCCCGATCGCCTGCGATGTCAGCGCGCCGGTCAGGCTGATATTGGCGTCGAAACCGACCCCGCCCATCAACGGCAGGACAAACACAGGCAGCAGCAGCGTGCCGGTCAGGCCGCCAAGGCCATGGATGGCGAAGGCCCCGGCGCTGTCGTCAACCTTGCCCGCGACGAGTCCGGCCCCGGTGCGGGCGACGATGGC
>JAGVJS010000212.1 GCA_020051025.1 Sphingobium sp.
CCGACGCGACGTTCCTCGCCATTGAGCTTGAAACTGCCCATGACGCTGCTGCTCTGCGAGCCGATCTTCCAGGTGCCGGGCTTGTCCAGCTTGACGTCGAAGGTCGAGCGGACCTTGCCCGACGCGCCGTTCTCGATCGCGCCCGGTGTGCCGTCGGGCGCCCAGACCTTGATCGTTTCGAGCGACGAGGCGCGATGGTCGGCGAAGAACAGGTCGTTCGAGCTGGCAGCGTCGATCGTGACATAGCTTGTCGTGCCCGAGAAGACGGTGGCGCTGGGCATGAGCCACTGGCGGTGCGCCGATGCGGCGGCCGGCAAGGCCAGCAGGATGGCGGTGGTGAGCAGGCGAGCCTGGAAGCGCGTCATGGAGCGTCCTTTCAGCGGGCAGAGACGGAGATGGCGCCGAGCTCGGTCTTCCCCGAGGTCTTGGCGGACAGGTTGAGCGGCAGGGAGACGAGTTCGCGCCCGCCGGTTTCGCGGGCGGCCTCGACATTGAGAATATAGGCGCCGGGTTTCACATCGGCGGGCAGGGGGATGACGTATGTGCCGGGCGCGCGGGTCGCGCCACTGACGCCGTCGGCGGGCATCTTCAGGCTTTTGCCGCCCTTGCGCCACCAGGCGCGTAGATCGGACAGCCACTTTGTGCCAGGCTCGTTGCCGCCCTTCTTGACTTCATACCAGACCGTCAGCGTCCGCGCTGCCCCGCCGGCGGTCGGTTCCAGCCACACCGCGACATAGGGCTTGTGGTATTCGGCCACGGTCACTCGCGGGATTGTGACGCTGATCGACGCTGCCGAAGCCGGGACTGCGGTGATGCCACCGATAAGCATAAATGGCGAATAACGCATTGATGATACTCTCAATGAAGGAAGAATAGGGCGATCATGAGCGGAGCGATCAACCCGAGGCCGACGAGCGGCCAGGTAAGAGGGCGTGGCTTGCTGTGCATGTAGAGCAAGACCAGCCCGGTCAGTGTGAAGAGAATGCAGGCGATAGCGAAGAGATCTATGAACCAGCTCCAGGCGCCGCCGGTATTGCGGCCCTTGTGGAGATCATTGGCGTAGGAGATCCAGCCACGACGGGTGACCTCGGCACGGATCGCGCCGCTCTGTCGATCGATGCTGACCCAGGCGTCGCCACCGGGCCGAGGCAGCGCCACATAGACTTCACTATCGGACCATTCACCCGCCTTGCCAGCCGCGTCCAGTCCCACGCGTTGCTTGAGGTCGGCGACAACCGCGGCAGGAAGTGGGGCCGTCTCGGTGGCCGCGCTGGTAAGCTGCGAAAGCAAAGGACGCGGAAGCTGGCCCTTCATCTCGCGCACGTCCGGTGCTGCGCTGATCGACGCGGCGTGGTTCAGGGTTATGCCGGTGGCGGCAAAAAGCAGCATGCCGATCAGCGAAATCGCTGCGGTCATCCAGTGCCAGCCATGCAATTGCTTCAGCCACCAGCCGCGTGAGCGATACCAGGGCTTCGATACCGGCCTGCGCCTGGCGGAAAAGGTGGCGGGATCGGGCGACTGGTTCACGATTTGCGGCGTAGCGCGAAGGGTCAGGCGCCGCAATAGCTATTGCGAATAAATCGCAATATAGACGCCTGCTGCCACGATCTACAAAAATTTCGCGATCATGCGGCTTGATTGCTGCTGAGTGGATCACGGGCTAAGAACTTGCTGTGGACATAAATCCCTCCTGGCGGCGCAGCAATGGGTTGGCGGCCGCAGCGACGCTCGGTGTCTGCCTGATGTTCGTGCTGATCCTGCAGCAGCAGCGCGGGCTCTGGCTCGACGAAGCCTGGAGCATCTGGCTGAGCGGCCACGATATAGCGTTGCCACGGATCATCCGCGAACGCTGGATCACCGATGTCCATCCGCCCTTATTCAGCGCCTATGCGTGGACGCTCGAACCGCTGCTAGGCGGTTCGGTGGGGGCGATGCGGCTCGTCAATCTGGGCGGCCTGCCGCTCGCGGCGCTGACAGCCCTGCAGGCGTGGCGGCGGGGGATCGACCGTGATTTCCTGATGCTGTTTGCGGTGATGGTGGCGGCTTCACCCTTTTTCATCCTCTATGCCGCCGAGTTCCGCTCCTATTTCCTGCAATTGCTGTTCGCCGCCTGTCTGATCGCCCAGCTGCGGATGGCGCACGCGGGCAGGGCATCCTGGCCAACGCTCGGCTTCACCGCGCTTTTGCTGGTCAATCTTCATTATATGGGTAGCCTGATCGGCCTGATCCTGATCGGCGCCGAAGCTGTGTGCCTGGTTTTCGCGGGGCCGGGGCCGGGGGGCAGCGGCACTGCTGTTCATCATGAGTGCCACGACTCTTCCTTTGGCGAGTGCCCTCTGGGCGATGCTGACGGTGATCAGCCCGGTTTCGGTCAATGACATATCCGCCCTGCAAGGGCTGACCGCGATCGGCACGGTGCTGGGGTCTGCGGTGGCGCCTTATGTCGCCGCGCTCGCACTGCTTCCCCGCGCCAGCCTGCCCATGGGACGCGATCGCGGCTTCGCGCTCGTGCTGGCGGGCGCGCTTGTCGCAATAGCGATCAGCTATGCGTTGCTCAATCTTTTCACCCACAACCTGCTGCCGCGCCACGTCATCGCGGCCGCACCGGTCGGAGCGGCATTGTTCGCGCTTCTGCTGGAGAAGCAGGTGAAGGTCAGCCGGCTCGGTTTCGGCCTGATCTGCGCCAATGCGCTGCTAGTGGCCGTGGCGGCGACCGCCTATGGCCTGATCCATAAGCGGTGGGAGACCAACCTCGCGCCGATCCAGGCGGCCCGCACCGCCTGTCCGGCGGCCCGGCTCTATGCACTGAGCCCGATGAGCCTGCTTGGCCCTGACGACAGGCTGCGCGACGTTACCGCGATCGATCATGTCTTCGGGCTCACCTATCGCCTGATCGTTGGTGACGCTGCGATCGTGCCCAACGGCCGGCCGATCGTTCCGCAGGGGCCCTGCCCAGCGCTGCTCTGGGTCGAGCATCATTACGCCGGCGCTGAGATCAGTGATGAGGAGCTGGCGCGGATAGCCGGGTTTAGCGGCCCGGTCCGGGTAATACGCCTGCAACGCGGCGACGCACGTGCGCTATTGGCTGTCTATGGTATCAGAGAAGCGTTGCCCCGGCAGAGGCCGGGGCAACGATAGCTTACTGGTCCAGGAAGCTGCGCATCTTGCGGCTGCGGCTTGGGTGCTTGAGCTTGCGCAGCGCCTTGGCCTCGATCTGGCGAATACGCTCGCGCGTCACCGAGAATTGCTGGCCGACCTCCTCGAGCGTGTGATCGGTGTTCATGCCGATGCCGAAGCGCATGCGCAGCACGCGCTCCTCGCGGGGGGTGAGGCTGGCCAGGACGCGGGTGACCGTTTCCTTGAGGTTCGCCTGGATCGCCGCGTCGACCG
>JAGVJS010000195.1 GCA_020051025.1 Sphingobium sp.
CCTTCGCACCCAGCGGTCGCACCCGCTCGTCGGGGATCAGTTCCGCCATCGGCACGGCAAAGGCCGCGCCCTGATGCTGGAACACCGGCCCGACCGGTTCGAACCCCAGCTTGCGATAGAGCGGCGCGCCGTCGTCGGTGGCGTTCAGTAGGACGGTGCGATCGCCCAGGTCGCCCAGCACCGCTTCCATCAACCGGCGGCCAAGGCCCATGCCCTGCGCCCGGGGCGACACGATGACCATGCCCAATGTCGCGGCTTTGTCGCCATAGAGCCAGGCCATGGCCGTGCCGACGACTTCACCGGCGCGTTCCACGACATAGCCGAAGCCCAGGCCGAACAGCATTTCCCAATCCTCGATCCGATGGGGCCATTTCTGTTCGCTCGATAGCTCATGGGCGACGGCCAGATCGTCGAGCGTCATCCGTCGCAAGTCCACCATCGCCTCTATGCCTGTCGCCATGCGTCTTGCTCCTTGGCGGGAAAGGGGTGCCCGCCTGCCTCACTTTGGGAATCGGTGGCTGGACATTAAGAGCGCGCGCCAAGCATTGGCTGCTGCCTTCGCCCCGATTTTGGAAGATTATCGCGCACATTTTCCTGCGCAACTGCAACAAATGCCGTGAGGCGCGCCTATTTTGCCTGAATGTCCGTGCGAAGGAGTTTATGCCGTGACCGGTTTCAATCCTGATCAGATCAGCCTGCCCCACGCCAATAATTTCATCG
This sequence comes from Sphingobium sp., assembly GCA_020051025.1. Taxonomy (GTDB): domain Bacteria; phylum Pseudomonadota; class Alphaproteobacteria; order Sphingomonadales; family Sphingomonadaceae; genus Sphingobium. The sequence goes on from JAGVJS010000195.1 coordinate 721, forward strand.
GCGGGCGGCGGGTCGCGGGCCGCGGGCCGGCTATTGTCGTGCGACGGCCATCGGACGGACGGGTACAGGCGGACCTGGACAGCGTTGATGCAGACCAGCTGACCGAGGCGGTCGACAGCGCGCAGCGCGCCTACAAGACCAGCGGCTGGGCGCAGAGCGATCCGCGCGCCCGTATGAAGGTGATGCGGCGCTGGGCCGACCTGATCGAGGCGGACGCCGCGACCCTTGCCCCTCTGGAAGCGCTGGGGTCGACCCGCATGCTCAAGGAAATCAACGCCTGGGATCTGAGCTATACCGCCGAGACGATCCGTTTCTTTGCTGAATGGGCGGACAAGGTCGGCGGCGAAGTGGCTGCGACTACCCCGGACAAGCTGGGCCTGACCATCACCGAACCCTATGGCGTAGTTGCGGCGATCGCGCCCTGGAACCTGCCGCTGGTGATGGCGGGGTGGAAGATCGCACCGGCCATCGCCGCGGGCAACAGCATCGTCCTCAAGCCATCGGAAATGACGCCTTTCAGCATTGTGCGCTTGGCCGAACTGGCGATCGAGGCAGGGTTGCCGGCCGGTATATTCAACGTGGTGCAGGGTGACGGGCGCAGCGTGGGCGATCCGTTGGTGCGCCGGCCGGAGGTCGCCAAGGTCACCTTCACCGGATCGACTCGCACCGGCGCCGCGATCATGGCTGCCTGCGCGGAAACCGGGCCGAAGCCGGTGACGCTGGAACTGGGGGGGAAAAGCCCGCAGATCATCTTCGCGGACGCCGGCCTGGATAAGGCATCGGCCATCGTCGCCCGGGCCATCACCCTCAATGCCGGGCAGGTCTGTGTGGCCGGATCGCGCCTGCTGGTGCAGGACAAGGTGGCGGATCAGGTGATCGATCGCATCACCGCTGCTTTTGCCGCGCACAAGGCCGGCCCGACCTGGGCGGATGACACGACGCTGGGGCCGATCATCTCGGACGGCCAGCTCGACCGGATGGACGGTATCGTCGGCCGCGCCATTGCCGCGGGTGCCGAGGTGCTGACCGGCGGCGGTCGCGCCACCGCTCCGCAGGAGGGCAGCTATTTCGCACCGACCCTGCTCGCCAATGTCGATCAGAAGAGCGAGGTCGTGCAGGGCGAAATCTTCGGCCCGGTCCTCACCGTCCAGACCTTCGCGGACGAGGAAGAAGCCTATGCCCTCGCCAATGACAGCGACTATGGTCTGGCCGCCGGTGTCCATACCGGCGATGTGACCCGCGCCCTGCGCGCCACCCGCGCGCTGGAGGCGGGCACCGTCTGGGTTAACCGCTATGGCCGCAGCAACGATTTCATCTTGCCCACCGGCGGCTACAAGCAGTCGGGTATCGGCAAGGATCTGGGCCGGGAGGCCTATATGGCCAATCTAAAGACCAAGGTTGCCCTGATCGAATTCTGATGAACATGGTGCACCGTTCTGGCGATCATGCCAAGCCGTGCATCGTTCATGCGCATCTTTGAGTTGGACCCGATAGCCGGCTCCTCCCTATTCATCCTCTCGAACATCGGCAGGGACAGGCACCGCCGACGAGAGGAGATGCAGGGATATGAGCCATTTTAGCCCCGAAGACATGGCGCGCCAGCTGGGCCAGGGGCTGTTGTCCTTTCCGGTCACGCACTTCGATGCAGAGGGCGCATTTCTGGAAGGCCCCTATCGCGATCATTGCGGATGGATGCTGGACCACGCATTGACCGGCCTGTTTGCGGCGGGCGGGACCGGGGAGTTCTTCTCCCTGTCGCCAGACGAAGTGACACAGGTGGTCGGCGCGGCAGTCAAGGAAACCAACGGGCGCATCCCGGTCATTTCCGGCTGCGGCTATGGCACCGCGATTGCCACCGGTATCGCCCGTGATGCGGAAAAGGCGGGTGCCGACGGCCTGCTGCTGCTGCCACCCTATCTGATGCACAGCAAGCAGGAAGGGCTGGCCGCGCATATCGAGGCCGTGTGTCGCGCCACGGGCCTGGGCGTCATCGTCTATAATCGCGACAATGCGATCGTGAATGACGAGACGCTGGCGCGCCTGTGCGACCGTAATCCTAACCTGATCGGGTTCAAGGATGGGGTCGGCGACATCGAACTGATGACCCGCATCTATGCGCGGATGGGCGACCGGCTGACCTATATCGGTGGCCTGCCCACGGCCGAAACCTTCGCCACTCCCTATCTGACCATGGGGGTCACGACCTACAGCTCGGCCATTTTCAACTTTATGCCGGACTGGGCATTGCGCTTTTACGCTGCCGTCCGGGCGGGCGATCAGGCCTATGTGATGGAGCAACTGCGCAATTTCGTCCTGCCCTATATCGCGTTGCGCGATCAGGGGCGCGGCTATGCCGTGTCGATCGTCAAGGCGGGGATGCGCATCATCGGCCGCGATGCCGGTCCGGTTCGCTCGCCGCTGACCGACCTGTCGGCTGACGAAGAAGCGCAACTGCGTGCGTTGATTGAGCGCGCAGCCGCGTGACTAAGGCGGGAAGCGCGGATAGTCTGGCATGATGTTCGAACTCAGCCAGCTCCGTTGCTTCGTCGCCGCCGCCGAGGAACTGCATTTCGGGCGGGCGGCGCAGCGGCTCAACATGACCCAGTCGCCGCTCAGCCGGCAGATCCAGCTGCTGGAACGGATATTGGACGTGCAGTTGCTGGAACGCACCAGCCGTCAGGTCAGCCTGACCCCGGCCGGCAGCGTTTTCCTGATCGAGGCGCGGCGGATCGTCCGGCTGGCAGATAGCGCCGCCCTGTCCGCCCGCCGCGTGGCAAAGGGGGATGCCGGGCGCGTGGCGATCGGCTTCACCGCCGTGTCGGGCTATAATATCGTGCCGCGCATCGTCGCGCAGGCACGTGCGGTGCTGCCGAATATAGAACTGGAATTGCGGGAGATGGTGTCGGGCGATCAGGTCGATGCGCTGCTAACCGGGCTGGTCGACATCGGCTTCGTTCGCCCCCCGGTGAACCGTCATGAGTTCGACAGCGCCTGTGTGTTGCATGAACCCTTGTTTGTCGCCCTGCCGCCGGGCGATCCGCGCAAGGCGATGGCGGCGCTGACCCCCGCCGATTTCGACGGCCAGCCGCTGATCATGTATTCGCGGCAGGGCGCGGCCTATTTCCACAACATGCTGGAGCATCTGTTCAATGAAGTCGCGGCCGCGCCGCTCTATGTCCAGCATGTGACCCAGATCCATTCGATGCTGGGGCTTGTCCATGCCGGCGTTGCGCCCGCCATCGTCCCCGAAAGCGCCACCGGCCTGCATATGAGCGACGTGCATTTCCGCCGGCTGATGACTCCGCAGGAAAAGCCGGTCGAACTGCACATGGCCTGGCGTCGCGACAATGCGAACCCGGCGCTCCCCGCCATGCGGCAACTCTGTACGGAAATGACCACATGATCGATTTAGGCCGCCGTACCTTGCTTGCCGGCATGGCGGCCACGCCGATTGCGGCGTCTGCCCGGACACGGTCCAGTCCGATCGCCATGACCCGATATGGCAGAGTCCGCGGCACGGTCGAAAAGAATGTCCTCGTCTTTCGCGGCATCCGCTATGGCGCCGACACGGCGGCCAGCCGCTTCCGACGCGCCGACCCGCCCCGGCCTTGGGCGGATATAGTCGACGCCACCGGCTATGGTCCCGCTGCGCCGCAGACCAAGGCGACCGAGGCGACGTCCGAAGACTGCCTGTTCCTCAATATCTGGACGCCCGCGCTGGATGCCGGTCGCCGGCCGGTGATGGTCTATCTCCATGGCGGTGCCCACGCCCATGGCTCGGGCAGCGATCCGCTCTATGACGGCGCCAATCTCGTCCGGCGCGGGGATGTGGTGGTGGTGACGCTCAACCACCGGCTGGCGGCCATGGGCTATGCCTATCTGGCGGGGATTGGCGGACCGGCGGAATCAGGCAATGCCGGCAATCTCGACATCATCCTCGCGCTCCAATGGGTGCGCGACAATATCGCCCGGTTCGGGGGTAATCCGGATCGGGTGATGATCTTCGGCCAGTCGGGCGGCGGAGCGAAGGTGGTGACGTTGATGGCGATGCCGGAAGCGCGCCCGCTCTTCCACGCCGCAGCGACCATGAGCGGCCAGCATGTCACTGCCGCCGGCCCGATGCATGCGACCCGTCGGGCAAGGGCATGGATGGAAAAGGCTGGTGCGCCCGATATGGCGACGCTGATGCGCCTCCCAATCGCGCGGCTGGTCGAGGCAATGGCGATGACCGACCCGCTGGAGGGAAAGGGGGAAATCAGCTTCACCTCTACGCTCGACCATGGCGTGCTGGCACGGCATCCCTTCTTCCCCGATGCCCCGCGCGAGGCGGCGCATATTCCGCTGATCGTCGGCAATACCCATGATGAAACCGCGCTCTGGATCGAAAAGATGCTGCGTGCGGGCGACACGACATGGGATAATCTGCCCGAACGGCTGGCGCGCGAAACGGTCAAGGATCTGGCGCCGGACCATGTCATCCGCCGCTATCGCCAGCTCTATCCCGATCGCAGCCCCGGCCAGATCTTGCTGGCCGCGACAACGGCTGGTCGATCCTGGCCGGGCCATTTGATTCAGGCGGAGGAACGTGCGCGGATCGGCGCGCCGACCTGGATGTATCAGCTTGATTTCCCCTGTCCCGAAGCGGGTGGGATATTGGGGGCGTTCCATACGCTGGATATCCCGCTGGTATTCGACAATGTCGATGCGGCGGGATCGCGGACCGGAACCAGCTCCGATACGCGCCGGCTGGCGGGCCAGATGGCGGACAGCTTCATTGCGCTGGCGCGGACCGGCGACCCAAACCATCGCGCCATTCCGGGCTGGCCCTGCTTCGATCTGGACCGGCGGCCGACGATGATCTTCGATCGCCAGGTTGTCGTGGACAACGACCCGCGCCGCGAAGAGCGGCTGCTCTTCGCGGCGGCGCCCTATATCAAGCCGGGCGGTTAGACTTCGTCCGGCCAGTAAAGGCGCATCGGATTATCGATCAGCAATTTGCGCTGTAATTCGGCGGTAGGGGCGATGCGCGGGATCATGTCGACGAGATGGCCGTCGTCCGGAATATTGTCCTGCATGTTCGGGTGCGGCCAGTCGGTGCCCCACAGGACGCGGTCCTGATAGTCCGCCACCAGCGGCGCGACCGCGCCGACAAAGGCATTCCACGGATCGCCAGTCGGGTCGAGGCGGTCGGGACAGGTCGCCTTGAACCAGATATCGTCCCGACTTTCGAGGAAGGCGCGGAACGCCTTCATGTCTGCGCCGTCCGGTCCCTGGGTAACGTCGGGACGGCCCATATGGTCGATCACCAGCGGCACCGGGATCGCGTCCATGAAAGGACGCAATTCTTCGAGAATGTCGGCTTCGAAATAGATGACGACATGCCAGCCGGCAGGCAGACGCCTGGCGACTTCAAGGAATTTGTCCTTGGGTGCGTCGTCAACCAGCCGCTTGAGGAAATTGAAGCGGATGCCACGGATGCCGCCTTCATGCAGGGCGGCGAGGTCGGCCTCGGAAATCGCCGGATCGACTACGGCTACGCCGCGCGCCTTGCCGTCGGATTTCGCGATCGCATCCAGTGTGGCGGCATTGTCGGTGCCATGGCAACTGGCCTGAACGATCACATTGCGCGCAAAGCCCAAATGGTCGCGCAGCGCGAACAACATGTCCGGGCCAGCGTCCTCCGGCAGATATTTCGCCTTCGCGCTGAAAGGGAAATCCGCCATCGGGCCGAACACATGGCAATGCGCGTCGATGGCGCCGGCCGGCGGAGTGTAGAGCGGCTTGGACGGGCTGCCGTGCCAGCTAGTGATACGAGTCATATCCCAAAACTCCGTTCGCCCTGAGCCTGTCGAAGGGCTGTTCCTTCTTGAAGAAAAATGCAGGGCTTCGACAGGCTCAGCCCGAACGGTTTAAGAGAAGATTATGCCATCCATCAACTTGCGCGCAGTGCGCAGCATGGCGGCGCTGGTGACGGCGCCGCTATCGTCCAGTTCCATGACACAGGTCGTCTCGCCGGTCGGATGTTCGACCGAGAGTGTCTTGCGACGGCCTTCCGGGATTGATGCGACCTCCGCTGCGGGCGACCCTTCGACCAGGCAGGCGGTGGCGACGCTAACCGCGCCCAGTACACCGATAGAGGCATGGGCGCGATGCGGAATGAAGCTGCGCACCGTGACTGCACCGCCATTACGGGGTGGGGCCACCAGCATCATCTTGGGCACCGATTTGTCCCTGACGTCGCCCAGGTTCATCCTTTCGCCCACGGCGAGGCGGATGGCTTCGATACGGGCTTTCAAAGCGGCATCATTGTCCAGTGTGTCGCGATCTTCATAGCCGGTGACACCGACATCCTGCGCCTTCATCACCACGCAGGGCATCCCATTGTCGATCAGGGTGACGCGCACGCCTACCACTTCGTCAAAGGCGTTGCCGGTGGGCAGCAGTGCGCCGCAGGATGAGCCGGCGGTGTCGCGGAATTCCAACGGGATGGGCGCGGCGCTGCCGGGTACGCCGTCGATCTTCGCATTGCCATCATAGCGGACAGTACCGCCCGGCGTTGCGACCGTGGCGATGGCGATCTGCCCTGTATTTTCCATGAAGATGGCGACACGGGTTTCGCTTTCCTGTGCGTCGACCAGTCCGCGCTCGATGGCAAAGGGGCCGATGCCGGCGAGGATGTTGCCGCAATTCTGTGCGTCGGTGACGACCGCCTTGTCGACGAAGACCTGAAGGAAGAGATAGTCGACGTCCACGCCATCGCGGTCGGACCTTTTTACCACGGCGACCTTGCTGGTCAGCGGGTCGGCCCCGCCCATGCCGTCAATCTGTCGCGGATCGGGCGATCCCATGACGCGCAGCAAAAAGGCGTCGCGGGTGGCCGTGTCGGCGGGCAGATCCTTCGACAGGAAATAGCCGCCTTTCGACGTGCCGCCGCGCATCCACATAACGCGGGATTGGGTATGTGCTGTCATACACAGCTCCGTTCGTTTCGAGCGAAGTCGAGAAACTTGTTCACCCCGCTTCTCGACTTCGCTCGAAGCGAACGGGGTAAAGAAAGCATCTTAGACGTACTTCAGACCCATTTCTTCAAGGCGAGGACGCATATTGTAGATGTCGAGGCCGAGTTCGCCGGCGGCCAGACGGACGCGCTTGGCTTCTTCCGCGCCTTCACGGGCCTGCGCCTTTTCGAGGACAGATGCCGCGTCGGCGCGGGGAACGATGCACACGCCATCGTCATCAGCAATGATCACGTCGCCCGGATTGACCAGCGCATTGGCGCAGATGACGGGGATATTGACGCTGCCCAGCGTATTCTTGACCGTGCCCTGTGCATGGACCGCCTTCGACCAGACGGGAAAGTTCATCTGCGTGAGGTCGCGCACGTCGCGCACGCCCGCGTCGATGATGAGGCCACGGCAGCCGCGCGCCTGGGCCGACGTGGCGAGCAGGTCGCCGAAATAGCCGTCGGTGCAGGGGCTGGTAGGGGCAAGCAGGAGGATATCCCCTTCCTTCAGCTGCTCGATCGCGACATGGACCATCCAGTTGTCGCCCGGTGCGGCGGAAATGGTGACGGCGTTGCCGGCGATGCGGGCGCCGCTGTAGATGGGGCGCATGTAGGGGGCGAGCAGGCCAGTGCGGCCCTGTGCTTCATGCACGGTGGCGACGCCGGCTTTGGCAAGGCCATCGATGACGGAGAGGTCCGCCCGCTGGATATTCTGGACGACGACATTGGACATGGAACGGCTCCTTCTCCCAAGATGGACAGCGACATGAACAGTTGTAGCGCGATGCTCAAATCCGAACTGGCGCAGTGCCATTAAATTTTGATAATCATCAAATATGAAACCCGATCAGTTCAATATCCGTCACCTCGCCGCGATGGCAGCTGTGGTCGATCAGGGCAGCGTCAGCCTGGCCGCGCGTGCCGTCAACCTGACCCAACCTGCGGTGACGCAGGGTATCGCCAAGCTGGAGGCGCAACTGGGGGTGCGGCTGTTCGACCGGCAGCCGGGCGGCATGGCAGCGCTGGAGGCTGCGCTACGGTTGAAACCCCGGATCGATGTGGCGCTGCGCCTGATCGGCAGCAATCGCGTAACCGCGGCGCAGGTGCGGGCGTTCGTGGCGCTGGCGCGGGCAGGCAGTTACGCGGCAGCGGCAGCA
>JAGVJS010000306.1 GCA_020051025.1 Sphingobium sp.
ACCGTCGCGATCGTCGGCCGGCAGGACCAGTGGTCGCCGGTCGCGCAGCATGAAGCCATCGCCGCCGCGATTCCCGGCGCGCAATTGCGGGTCGTCGAACGCGCCGGCCACATGATGCCGGCCGAAGCGCCATTGGCCTTCAACGCCCAGGTGCAGGACTGGCTCGCCATGCCTGCCCATGCACAAGTTTCGTGAACTTCCAGATCAAGTCGAAGGAGAGGTTTGAATGACTGACAAGACCCTGCAACAGCTGCTCGATGAAAAGGGCGATATCGTCCACTTCCTGCGCAACCAGCAGACCGGCCCCAACGTCTATCCCGGCGTTCCGGCCGAATATAGCAACTGGCGCGACGAACAGCGCAGCTGGGCTGAAAGCGCCGTGCTGTTCAACCAGAGCTTCCACATGGTCGACCTGCTCGTCACCGGTCCCGGCGCCTTCGACATGCTGGCCTATCTCGCGCCCAACAGCTTCAAGGGCTTCGTGCCGAACCGCGCCAAGCAGTTCGCCCCCGTCACGCCCGAAGGCTATGTGATCGGCGACGTCATCCTCTTCTATCTGGAAGAAGAAAAGTTCGAACTGGTCGGCCGCGCCCCCTCGATCGAATGGGTCGAATATTGGGCCTCGACCGGCAAGTGGGATGTGAAGGTGGAACGCGACGAGCGCACCGCCGCCCGTCCGCTCGACAGCCAAGGCTATCGCCGCAACTACCGCTTCCAGCTTCAGGGCCCGAACGCGATGACGATCCTCAGCAAGGCGATGGGCGAAACCGCGCCGGACCTGAAATTCTTCCACATGGCGCCGATCACCATTGCCGGCGTCGAAGTCCGCGCGCTGCGTCATGGCATGGCCGGCCAGCCGGGCTACGAACTGTTCGGCCCGTGGAAGGACTATGACACTGTCCGCAATGCCCTGATCGAAGCGGGCAAGGATGATGGCCTGACGCTGTGCGGCGGCCGCACCTATTCGTCGAACACCCTTGAATCGGGCTGGATCCCCTCGCCGCTGCCCGCCACCTACACCGGCGAAGGCTCCAAGGGTTTCCGCGAATGGCTCGGCGAGAACAGCTATGAAGGCAAATGCTCGCTCGGCGGCAGCTTCGTGTCCGACAAGATCGAGGATTATTATCTGAACCCGTGGGAGCTGGGCTATGGCATCATGGTCAAGTTCGACCATGACTTCGTCGGCCGCGAAGCGCTGGAAAAGATCAAGGATCAGCCCCACCGCCAGAAGGTGACGCTGGCGCTCGACAACGAAGACATCGTCCGCGTCATGAGCTCCATGCTCCAGACCGGCGACAAGGCGAAGTTCCTCGAATTCCCCAGCGCCGTCTACTGCATGCACCCCTATGACGCGGTGCTGAAGGATGGCAAGACCGTCGGCCTGTCGACCTGGATCGGCTATACGGTGAACGCCGGTCGCTTCCTGGCGCTCGCCATGGTCGACGCGGAGTTCGCTGCGCCCGGCACCGAAGTCACCCTGCTGTGGGGCGAGCCCGATGGCGGCACGTCTAAGCCCACCGTCGAACCGCACGTCCAGACCGAAATCAAGGCGATCGTCTCCTCGGTCCCCTATTCGGAAGTCGCCCGCGACAATTATGCCGAAGGCTGGCGCACCAAGGCTGCCTGATAGGGTCGCAACCTGAGCGGGTGGACGGGGGATGCTGCAAGGCGTCCCCCGTTTTCGTTGGAGAAGCAGTAGAGCGGACCTTGCTTCTCTCTTTCCATAAAGGGAGGGGCTTATGTCGTGTTTCCACCCATCATCGCCAAACCCCTTCCAATGTAGGATAATAGCTGGTCTATCCTGATGGATGGAACCCCGCGCCGCCAGCACCCCGCACCGCACAGGCCTATTCCCGGGTCGTCGAGAGTGCGCGCCCGTCGCTCATCTATCGCATCCCTGTCGCCCCTGTGTCGCTTCCCCGTCGCGCGATCGTTGCGCCTCAGTGACCCGCCTGGCGCGCCACCGCCGTTTGGAAGACGCGTTGGGAGCGCTTCGCGAGCGCTTCTGTCCCTTTTTTGCCCGACGACACTGTGAACTTCGGCCTGTCGCGTCGGTGACGCGCCTGCCTTCAGACGCCCGGCATCTCCGCAGCGGTGAACAGGCTGACCGCCTGCTCCAGCTTGGCGATGGTGCGGCCTTCCAGTTCGGCGGAAAAGCGCGGCACGGGAATCGCCAGCGCAAAGGCGCCGATCGCTTCGCCGTCGATCACCACCGCCATGCCCAGACCGCAAATGCCCGGCGTATATTCTTCTCGCGTGCGGCCGATGCCGGTGGTGCGAATCTCCGCCAGTTCGGCGCGCAACTGCCCGGCGTCGGTGACGCTGCTGGGCGTGAAGCTTTCCAGCGGCGTCTGCGCGAAATAGGCGTCCAGTTCCGCGTCGGACAGGTGCGCGAGCAGCGCTTTGCCCGCCGCCAGACAATGGAGCGGGCTGCGCGTGCCGACGCTGATCGAATAGCGCAGCGACTGTTCCGCCGTCTCGGTGACGATCGCCTCCAGCAACCATCCGTCGCGCACGAAGAAGGAGGCTGTTTCGTTGATCTGCAACCGCAGCGACTTGACCAGCGGCCGCACCTTGTCGGCCAGCGACATGGCGACGCGCGGCGATGCCAGCCGCTCCAGCGCCGGACCGGGCAGATAGCGCCGCCCTTCCCGCGCCAGATAATGGCGTTCAACCAACGTGGCGAGCAGATAGGACAGGCTGCTGACCGGAATGGCCAGGCCCGCCGCAATCTCCTGCGCCACGACGCCGGCCGGGCGCGCGACGACATATTCGATGATGTCGATGGTGCGCATCGCCGATTTGACGGTGGACGGCGTGGTCCCATTCATGATCGGCGATACCCCTTAAAATATAAGGCTACCCCGCCTTTCGGCAAAGCGCCATTCCCCCTGTACCGCCACGAAACGGTCGTGAAAGCTCCCGACTTTAGGCGCTCCCTCGTCCGTGAACAACAGCATAGCGCTTTCCCCGGTCGCTTCGCTCTCGCTGACGACGTCGATCACTATGTTGGAGCAGACATGTCGCGTGGTGCGCGCCGGGCGGGACAGGAAGGCGGTCAGGATCGCATCGCGCCCCACGATCCAGTCGTCCGGCGCGGTCGGGCGCGCCATGCGGCCATCTGGCGCATAGAGCGCGGCCACATCGTCCCAACGCCCGGCGTCATTGAGATTGGCGTAGAGCGCGACGAGACGGGCGCAATCCTGCTCGATTGCGCGACGATCCTCCTCCCTCACAGGCGCGAATCCGCCAGATCCGCGCCGGCGCGCAGCGACCGCAGCTTCTTCCAGGTCACGGCCGGGTCGATCTTGCCATATCCGGCGAAGGTGCCGAAGCCGCAATCGGTGCTGGCGATCACCCGATCCTTGCCGACGATGCCGGCAAAGCGTTCGATCCGCTGGGCGATCAATTCGGGATGTTCGACATAGTTGGAACAGGTGTCGATCAGGCCGGGCGCCAGGATCTTGTCGTCCGGCAGGGCGCCGCGCTGTGCGGCGTCGCGCCACACCGTCCATTCATGCTCGTGGCAGGGATTGGCGCCCTCGAACAGGACCGTCGCTGGCCGCGCGGCCAGCACAATGTCGATCACCTTTTCCAGCGGAATGTCATGATCGTGCGGCCCTTCATAATTGCCCCAGCAGATGTGCATGCGCATGCGGTCAGCCGGGATATTGGCGGTGGCGGCATTCAAGGCCTCGACATTGGCGGCCGCGATCTTCAGGAATTCCTCTTCGCTTGCCTCTTGGTATCCGGTGTGGCGCGACATGGCGAGATCGGGGCAATCCAGTTGCAGGTCGAACCCGGCCGCCACAATCGTCTCATATTCCTCGCGCATGGCGTCGACCAGATCGGCCAGATAGGCTTCATGGCTGGGATAATGGCGATTGACCTGGAACGCGGTGATCAGGCCGGGGGAGGCGGCGTTCATGAAGGCGCGAGTGCCCGGATGACCGGCCAGCGCCGCCTTGAACCGGCGAATATCTTCATGCAGCGGATCGAGCGTCACCAGCTTCACCGGTCCGATGCAGGACGCGCGAGTGAACTCCTGGCTCCCCATGATCGCCGCCAGCTTCTGCCGCAGGTCGGGGAGGGGGGCGAGGTCGGCGGCGGGCTTGCGGTCGATATGGCCGCCAAAGCCCGACAGCCGCTCGATCATGTAGGTGGAATAGCCGACCTTGCCCAGTTCGCCGTCGCTGACGATCGACACGCCCGCTGCAATCTGTTCCGATACCGCTTCCGACACGGCCTGCTGGACGGCGGCGTCGAACTGCGCCGCATCATAGGGCTCGCCCTTGTCGCGGGCCAGCAGCAATGGGGTCAGCGCGTCGCCGCGCGGCAGGCTGCCGACATGGGTGGTGGCTATGGACATGATATACTCGCTCTCCCAAAGATGGAGCGAATATCTGTCATAAATTCGCAAATATGGGTATATCATAAATGTGAATTAATCTGCAGAGAGAGGCGGCCTCATCTGGACAAAGGCGCGACTCTCACTATATACCGCTCGGTATGAAAATGGCAGCCGAACCCGTAACGAGAGGACGCCCACGGGAATTCGATCCCGAAGAGGCCCTGTCGGCTGCGCTTCAGGTCTTCTGGACGCGCGGTTATGAAGGCGCCTCACTGGCTGAACTGACCGAGGCGATGGGTATCACCAAGCCCAGCCTCTATGCCTGTTTCGGCAATAAGGAAGCCCTGTTTCACAAGGCGCTCGATCTCTATGAGCGCGACAAGCTCTGCTATATGCGCTCCGCAATGGAGGAACCCACCGCTCGCGCCGTGGCCGAACGGCTGCTGCGTGGTACGCTGAATATCCAGACCGGCGGCAACGATCCGCGCGCCTGTCTCGGCGTCATCAGCCTGGTCGCCTGCACCACGCAGGCAGATTCGATCAAGACCGACGTGCTGACGCGCCGCGCCTCATCCGACAAGGCGCTGGTCGAACGGCTGGAGCGGGCCGAGGCGGAGGGCGACCTGCCCGCCGGGGTCGAGCCGGTAGCGCTGGCCACCTATCTGCTTGCAGTCATGCAGGGCATGGGGGTGCAGGCCAGCGGCGGCGCCACGCCGGAGCAGCTGGAACAGCTGGTGGAAACCACCATGGCGATGTGGCCGACCAACTGAGCTGAACCCGTCGAATCCGCCTGTTCAGCCGCAATTCAGAAAAATTTACCAGTCGGTACAGAAAGCGGTTGACGCAGAGGTCTATCCGATTATATACCGATAAGTATGAAATCCGGTTGAGGCTTCGCCTCGAAGGAGGCTCAATGCAATATCATAGTTCAAGCTAAGTCATTCGACTTGGCGGCGTGTTTGATCGCGCTGTCGACATCATCATCGTCTGGCCATGGGGTCGGGGCGTCGCTCCGGCATCAATGGCTTGTGCAGTCCCGCGGCCGCCACCGGTTCGGGAGAGTATCGCGTGCGCCCGCAGACGGCGTCCGCGGCCGGGTCTGCACGCAATTTGGGGTTTGAAACCATGGCCTATATTGATTTCGCCCAGCCGCTGCCTGCGGTTGGGAACGGCATCTCCTTGCCTGCGATCCGGGACCGGATCAGGGCCGTCGCTACCGGCTTTTCGCCGATGGAATGGCAGATCGTGCGCCTGGCGCAGACCGATGGCCTCGCCTCTTTGCAAGAACCGGGGCGCTGGTTCCGGCTGAAGACATTCCTTTTCGGGCCGCAGCCGCATTTCAAACTGGCGGATGCCAAGCTGGAGGCGCTGCGCCGTCTGGCCGTGGAGGCCTGGCATGAAGGATTCGCGGTGCGCCCGTCCGCCATTCGGCAATTTCGCGAAGCCGGGTTCAGCGAAGGGCAGCTGGAAACATTGCTGTCCGCCGTCACCGCCGCCCGCCGCACCATCAAGGGGAAATATCCATGAACATGATCGGAAAGATCGACACCGATACGCAGGCCGGCGAAATCCGGCCCGATGGCACGGCAAAGCGTTGGCGCGGCCGCCATCTGGCCTGGGCGGCGCTTGGCATCGCTGTGCTGGG
>JAGVJS010000191.1 GCA_020051025.1 Sphingobium sp.
CAGCTATATGCCAGCCTTCATCGGCGCGGGCATTCTCTGCCTGATGGGCGCTGGGCTGGTGCTGCTGATCAATCGCGATCAGCGGCGCGGGACGCTCGCGACCGCTTGATACGGGCAAGGCGGGCGCGCTACCAACGGTGGCATGAAAGCACCCTCCACATCGCCCCGCCGCCGCACCCGCTGGATCATGATCCCGGTCAAGATCCTGCTCGCTTTTGTCGCCCTGTCGCTGCTGATGGTGGTGATCTATCGCTTTGTGCCGCCGCCGGTGACGCTGACGATGCTGTTCGATCCCAATGGCATCACCAAGGACTGGACCAGCCTGGATGAGATCGACCCGGACATGGCGCGGGCGGCGATCGCCGGGGAGGATGGCAAATTTTGCAGCCATCATGGCTTCGATGTGGATGCCATCACCAAGGCGGCGCTGCATAATGCCAGCGGCGGGCGCATAAGAGGCGGATCGACCATCAGCCAGCAGACGGCGAAAAATGTCTTCCTCTGGCAGGGCGGCGGGCTCGTCCGCAAGGGGCTGGAAGCCTGGTTCACCGTGCTGATCGAGGCGATCTGGGGCAAGAAGCGGATCATGGAAGTCTATCTGAACGTCGCGGAGACGGGGATTGGCACCTATGGCGTGGAGGCCGGATCGATGCGGTATTTCCGTCATAGCGCAGGCAAGCTGAGCCGGGCCGAGGCGGGCCGGATTGCAGCGGTGCTGCCGCTGCCCAAGAAGCGGGCGGCGGTGGCGCCGAGCGGCTTTACCCGTCGCTATGGCAATACGATCGCGGCGCGGATCGGGGTGGTGCAGCGGGATGGGCTGGATAGCTGCCTGCGGTGGGGCATCCCCTTAACTTCGCACATTTCCCGCAGATTTTGACATGAAGTTGCGCCGGCCTGATCCTATCGGAAAGTGGCGTCCGTCAAGATAGCCGGCATCGCGCCAATAGGACAGGATGTTAGCGGGCATAGAAAAAGGGCGGGGATTGCTCCCCGCCCTTTCCTGTTTGTGGTTCCGCCTGAATTAGAAGGCGACGACCAACGAGCCGCTGATGGCGCGCGGGGCGCCGTAGTTCACGAAGGTGCTGGCTGCGGTGGTCAGGCCGCCGCTGAACGAACCGATGTAGAACTTGTCGAACAGGTTCGACACGTTCAGCTGGAAGAAGGACTTTTCCAGGCCAAGGTTCGCCAGATTGTAGCGCAGGTCGAGATCGACAACGGTGTAACCCGCCACCTTGAAGGTGTTGATGTCGTTCAGATAACGCGAACCCGTGCGCTTGATCTGGGCACCCAGGTCGACCGGACCGAGCGAACCCTGAACGCGACCACCCCACAGATAGGCCGGAGCGCCACGCTCACGATTGCCCTTCGTCGCGGCAAAGGTGGTTGCGCCCGTCTGAACGTCAGCACCGATTTCCGAGTTGATGTAGGAACCGAAGGCGTAAACCAGCAGACCTTCCATCGGGCGAACCGAAACGTTGGCGTCGACGCCATATTTCTTCACGCCACCCAGGTTGGTGTCGATGGAGCAATCGCATTCGAAGCTGTAAGCCGAAGCAATACGGTTCTTATACTTGGCGTACCAGCCGGTGACAGCCGCCTGCACCAGATTGTTCTGGTAGCGCAGGGCGAGGTCGAAGCTGTCCGACGTTTCTGCAACCGGCTTCGAAGCGGCATTGTTGGCCGGCAGGAAGATCGAGTTGTAGAGCGTGTCGGTGCCGGGAACCGAGATGTTCGCGGCATAGCTGCCGGCAACGCTCAGTTCCGGCGTGATCTTGAAGATCGCACCGACGTTCGGCAGCAGCTTGTCATACTTGTAGTTGCGCGACTGCGGCGCCGCGAAGGTCGGGTTGGCAGCGGCATAGGCAGCCACGTCACCGCTGGCGACGCAGTTTACGTTGCCGTTGGCAGCCGTGGTGAAGCAGTTCTGGTTCAGCTCGCGCTTGAAGAACGGCGCACGGACACCCAGGTTCACGATGATGCGGTCATCGAAGAACTGGCCGCGATATTCACCGGCAACCTGGTTCAGCGTGGCGTAGGATTTACGGTCGCGCTTTTGCAGGATGTTGCCAGCCGTATCGGTCAGACCGTCATTGACGGGGAAGACGTCGTCCGGTTCGCCGTTCGACAGCAGCAGACCACCTTCGCCGGTCTGGCGATGCCGGGCGCGGTCGAAGCTGTACGACAAACGCAGGCGATTGCTCGAGTCGAACTCGTAGGACAGGTTGGCGATCGCCACCCAACGCTTCGTGTTCGTCTGGCTGGGGTTCAGAATCGCGGTACGATCCGACTCGTTGATCGTGCGGGTCGTCCTGGTGCCATCGGGGTTGGTGACGGTTTCGGTATAGTCGCGAATGACGCCGTCGCCATTCTTGTCCACGCCGAGCGTGCCGTCGCCGTTAAAGTCACGACCAAAATAGGCGCTACCGCCGAAGTAGCCAGTATAGGCCTGGCCATTCTGGTAATAGAAACCTTCATAGGCCGACGTACCGCCGCCGCCATTGGCCTTGGTCGTGCTGTAGGCCGCGTCGGCCGAAAAGATCAGCTTGTCGGTCAGCGTCAGGCGCGTGCTCAAGCGCTGCATGCCCGTGTTCGACGGGTTGTAGCGACGTTCGAACTGCGTGCCGCAGTTGTTGGTCTGATCTGCAACATCGACGCCGGCCGAAGTGTTGATCGAGCAAGGGACGCCCAGACCGCCGACTTTATAGAAGCGGGCGCTCTTGTCACCAGCAAAGGCAGAAGCAGAAGCCGGCGAACCGCCGAAGTTGTTGCGGTTGACGTTGTAGTGGCCAGCCAGCGAGATGAAATCGCCGTTGGTGCCGATATCCTGCCAGATCTTACCGTTATACTGCGCCTTTTCGATCTTGCCGTAGTTGGCAAAAGCGGCTTCGTTATAAGCGCGCGAGGCCGAAATCCATGCCTTGGTGCCATGGCCGGTAAGGTCGCCGGTGTTGATCATGCCGAACACGCGATGCATCGGACGGTCGCCCGCACCCTTGGCAGCGATGTTACCGTAGCTGACGCTGGCCATCGCGCCGAATTCATCCTTCGGCTTCATCGAGTTGATGTTGACGGTGCCGCCAACCGCCGCAGCGGTCGGGCTGTCGACGTCGGTCGCGCCCAGATTGACGTTGATGCTTTCAACCAGTTCGGGGTCGATCTGCTGGTTGGTGTAGACGGCGTAGTTGCCCGAGTCGTTCAGCGGGATACCGTCCAGGATCTGGGCGATACGATCCGAGCTGAAACCGCGGATGGTGAAGCTGCCGCCCGACGAACCCCAAGGATCGTTGTTGGTGAAGCTGACGCCCGGCACCAGGTTGATGATTTCGTTAACGGTCTGGCCGGGGCGCTGACGTTCGATGATTTCCTGGGTCAGGACGACCTTTGCCTTGGGCGATTCAGGAATGCGAACGCCGCCGACGGCTGCATCTTCCTTGGCGCCGGTGACGACGATTTCGTCAAAGTCCTGCGAACCGGTCGACTGTGCGAATGCGATGGCGGGGCTGGCGACGGCGATGATCGCGGCGCTGCCCATCAGAAATTTCTTCATTAGACCCTTGTCCCTTTTCAAGAGTGGCGCGAGCCACGCCTTAAACTGTCTTTGCTCTTTCAAGCCGGCGCCGCTCTTGGCGGCCTCTGGCGACGGCCCTGTGATGCGTCGATTGCAATTTTGTTACAATGCGCGCGCAGGACTGTCACATTCCTCTTCCGTCCCCCCCGTTGAAACTGTGGGACGGCCCGGCTTTGATGGTAATTTATTGAAGTTTCATGACATTTTGTCATTCACGCAGACTAGTTTGACACTGGTGCAATTTTGCAACGCAACAGAAATTTTGTGCATCGCACACAAGCGCCATGCAAAAGGGCCGGCGATCACTCGCCAGCCCTTTTATTTCATACGGGTAGAAAGGGTCAGATCAGGCCGCGTCTTCGGCCCGCTTTTCCTTTTCGCTGAAGACGCGAATCGGTTCCTTGGTGCCGGCGACGACGTCCTTGTCGACCACCACTTCACCAACGCCCTCCATCGAGGGCAGGTCGAACATGGTATCGAGCAGGATCGCTTCGAGGATCGACCGAAGGCCGCGCGCACCCGTCTTGCGCTCGATCGCCTTCTTCGCGATCGCGGTCAGCGCGTCGTCGGTAAAGCTGAGTTCGACATTCTCCATATCGAACAGCTTGCCATATTGCTTGACCAGCGCGTTCTTCGGTTCGACCAGGATCTTGACCAGAGCGGTCACGTCCAGATCCTCCAGCGTTGCGATGACCGGCAGACGGCCGACAAATTCAGGGATCAGGCCGAATTTGAGCAGATCTTCCGGTTCGCTCTGGCGCAGCAATTCGCCGGTCTTGCGCTCTTCGGGCGCAGCAACATGAGCGCCGAAACCGATCGACTTGGCTTCCAGACGGTCGCCGATGATCTTTTCCAGACCCGCAAAGGCGCCGCCGCAGATGAACAGGATGTTGGTCGTGTCGACCTGGAGGAACTCCTGCTGCGGATGCTTGCGGCCACCCTGCGGCGGAACAGAGGCGGTGGTGCCTTCCATGAGCTTCAGCAGGGCCTGCTGCACGCCCTCACCCGACACGTCGCGGGTGATGGAGGGGTTTTCGGCCTTGCGGCTGATCTTGTCGATTTCGTCGATATAGACGATGCCGCGCTGCGCCTTCTCGACATTATAATCGGAAGCCTGGAGCAGCTTGAGGATGATGTTCTCCACATCCTCACCGACATAGCCGGCTTCGGTCAGCGTCGTGGCGTCGGCCATGGTAAAGGGCACGTCGAACGTCTTGGCCAGCGTCTGCGCCAGCAGCGTCTTGCCGCAGCCGGTCGGGCCGACGAGCAGGATGTTCGACTTCGCCAGTTCCACTTCGCCCGGCTTGGAGCCATGGTTCAGGCGCTTGTAGTGATTGTGAACGGCGACCGACAATACGCGCTTGGCGCGGTTCTGGCCGATCACATAATCGTCGAGCACGTCGCAGATTTCCTGCGGGGTCGGCACGCCGCCATCCTTCTTGCCGACGAGACCGCCCTTGGTCTCTTCGCGGATGATGTCGTTGCACAGTTCCACGCACTCGTCGCAGATGAACACGGTCGGCCCTGCGATCAGCTTGCGCACCTCATGCTGCGACTTGCCGCAGAAGGAGCAGTAGAGCGTGCTTTTCGAATCCGAACCGGTAAGCTTAGTCATTCGCCATTCTCTCTTCCCCCCCGCTTTACAGTCACCAGAACCGCGTTCGGTAAGGGATTTTCTGGACCAAAGGTCATTCTAGACCGCGGCGCGCCCGTTTCACAAGGGGAGAAAATGGCGCGCCGCGGTAAAGATAGTCTTTAAGCGTCGGTCGAGTCTGCGACCTGCGGACGACGATCGAACACTTCGTCGACCAGACCGAACGCCTTGGCTTCGTCCGCTTCGAGGAAGGTGTCGCGGTCCATCGCCTTTTCGACCGCCTCCAGCGTCTGGCCGGTGTACTTGACGTACAGGTCGTTAAGCCGACGGCGGATGCGAAGGATTTCCTTGGCCTGGATCTCAATATCCGACGCCATGCCCTGCGCGCCGCCCGACGGCTGGTGGACCATGATGCGGGCATTGCTGAGCGCAATGCGCTTGCCCGGTTCGCCCGCGGCCAGCAGGAAGCTGCCCATCGACGCGGCCTGACCGATGCAGACGGTGCCGACCTGAGGCCGGATATATTTCATCGTGTCATGGATCGCCATGCCAGCCGTCACCACGCCGCCGGGCGAGTTGATGTACATCCAGATGTCCTTCTTCGGGTTTTCCGATTCGAGGAACAGGAGCTGGGCGACGATCAGCGAGGCCATATGATCTTCGACCTGGCCGGTGACGAAGATGATCCGTTCCCGCAGCAGGCGCGAATAGATGTCGAAGCTGCGCTCGCCACGGTTCGACTGCTCGATGACGATAGGAACCAGCGCGGCCATGGGATCGGACATGATATCGGTCATTTTGCTCTTTCAGGATGGTTGCTTTTGCCCAGTCCCTACATCGGGACAAAAGGCGAATGGTTCAAGGGGGAACGGCGCTCCCCCTCCTTTCAGTCGCGGCGGCCGTAGTCGGATGGCGCACGGAAGGCGAGATAGGCGAGGCGGCGCACTTCGCGGCGGCCGCGTACCACCGTGTCGAGAATGAGGCCGCACATGGCGGACAGGGTCGCCAGGATCATCACGCCGGTGACCAGGATCGCGGTGGGAAAGCGCGGGACCAGGCCGGTGTGGAGATAGGTGACGATCAGCGGGGCGGCGAGGCCCAGGGCCAGCGCAGCAAGGAAGGCCGCGATGATGCCGAAGAACAGGATCGGCCGCTCGATACGATAGAGGGTGATGATCGTGCGCAGGATACGGAAACCGTCGCGATAGGTGCTGAGTTTGCTGACGGAGCCTTCCGGGCGGGCGCCATAGGCGGTCATGACTTCGGATACCGGCATGGACAGTTCGAGCGCGTGGACGCTGATTTCCGTCTCGATCTCAAAGCCGGCCGACAGGACCGGGAAGCTCTTGACGAAGCGGCGCGAAAAGACGCGGTAGCCCGACAGGATGTCGGTGAAGCTGCGGCCGAACAACTGCTTGAGCAGGCTGGTCAGCGCCCAGTTGCCGAAGCGGTGGCCGCGGCGATAGGCGTCCTCCACCTCCGACTTGCGGGCACCGACAACCATGTCCAGATTATCCTCCAGCATGGCGGCGATCATCTGCGGCGCAGCAGCGGCCTCATAGGTCGCGTCGCCATCGGCCATGATGTAGACGTCGGCGTCGACGTCGGCGAACATGCGGCGCACGACATGGCCCTTGCCCTGTTGCGTCACGCGGCGGACGATCGCCCCAGCCCCGGCGGCCAGTTCGCGGCTGCCGTCGCTGCTGTTATTGTCGAAGACGTAGATATCAGCGGCAGGGAGTGCGCGACGAAAATCCTCCACCGTCTGCACGATCGCACCGGCCTCATTATAGCAAGGCAGGATGACCGCGACGCGCGGGGCCGCAATGGCCGTTTCGCTATTCACTGCGGGATATTCCTTCATCGCCTCTCGCGCCCTGCCTGATCGTCCGGACGGCATGGCGCATCATCCTTAATATTTCATCTGCCATGGCCCCTCCGTAAAGAAAAGGCCGCCATAAATGAAAAGCGCCCGGGCTTCGCGGGGAAGCCGGGCGCTCATCATGTCGGCAAGGACGGGCTTATTCAGCCTTGACGGCAGCCTTCTTGGGAGCAGCCTTCTTCTTGGGCTTCTCTTCAGTGGCGGCGTCTTCGGCCACGGCTTCGTCCTTCTTGGCAGCAGCCTTCTTGGGCGCAGCCTTCTTCACCGGCGCTTCTTCAGCAGCGGCTTCGGCAGGCGCGTCTTCGGCTTCAGCCTTCTTCTTGGGCGCAGCCTTCTTGGCCTTGGGCTTTTCATCGCCATGGTCATGACCGCAGCCGGGGCCGTGGACATGGGGCTTCAGATCGCCATCTTCGGCTTCGATCGCGGCTTCCAGCTCTTCACGGCTGACGGCGCGGTCGGTGACTTCAGCCTTTTCAAACAGGAAGTCGACAACCTTGTCCTCATAGAGCGGCGCGCGCAGCTGGGCGGCGGCCATCGGATCCTGACGGACATACTGCACGAAGCGTTCACGATCCTGCGGGCCGTACTGCTGCGCAGCCTGCATGATCAGGCGGTTCATTTCCTGATCGGAAACGACGACGCCATTGGCCTGGCCGATTTCCGAGAGGAGCAGGCCGAGGCGGACGCGGCGCACGGCGATGGCGCGATAGTCTTCCTTTTCGGCTTCCATTTCGGCGATCGCGGCGGCCGGATCTTCCTCATGGGTCGCTTCATGCTGAAGCTGCTGCCAGATCTGGGCAAATTCGGCTTCCACCATGCTGGGCGGCACGTCGAAATCATGAGCCGCGGCCAGCTGGTCGAGCAGCTTGCGCTTCATGTAGGTGCGGGTCAGGCCGTTATGTTCCTGCTCGATCTGGCCCTTGAGCAGTTCCTTGAGCTTTTCCAGACCTTCCAGACCCAGCGACTTGGCGAACTCTTCGTCAACCTTGGGCTTGTCAGCGTTCAGGATCGACTGGACGGTGATGTCGAAGGTCGCTTCCTTGCCGGCGAGGTGCTCGGCGCCGTAATCTTCGGGGAAGGTGACGGTGATCGTCTTCTCTTCGCCCTTCTTCACGCCGGTCAGCTGCTCTTCGAAGCCGGGGATGAACTGGCCGGCGCCGATCTTGAGGTTCACGCCTTCGGCCGAACCGCCTTCGAACGCTTCACCGTCGACCTTGCCGACGAAATCGATCTTGAGCGTGTCGCCGTCCTTCGCCTTGTGGCTGGCGGCATGTTCTTCGAGTGCGCCCTGCTGGCTGGCGATGCGGCCGGCGGCCTCATCGACCTGCGCATCGGCGACTTCGACGGTCAGGCGCTCCAGCTTCAGACCTTCGATGCTGGGGGCAGCGATTTCGGGCAGCACTTCCAGCGCGACCTTGATTTCGGCGTCCTTGCCGAATTCGAAACCTTCGTCCAGTTCCACCGACGGCTGCATCGCGGGACGCAGCTTCTGGTCGGCGATCAGCTTCTGGATGCTTTCCTGAATGCTGTTGTTGAGCGCATCGCGCTGCAACGATTCGCCGTGCATCTTCTTCACGAGGTTGGCAGGCACCTTGCCGGGGCGGAAGCCGGGCATACGCACCTGCGGCGCGATCGCGGCGACTTCCTTTTCGACGCGGGCGTCGATGTCCTTCGACGTGATGGTCACGGTGTAGGCGCGCTTCAGGCCCTCGTTCAACGTCTCGACAGTCTGCATCTCTTCTCTCAAACGCTTTCTTCAGCTGAATTTCGGTGGCGTCGCCGCAGGCGGCAATCTGGTGCGGGCGAAGGGACTCGAACCCCCACATCTTACGATACCAGAACCTAAATCTGGCGCGTCTACCAGTTTCGCCACGCCCGCATCGGTCGCCGGTCGGCGCGGCATAGAGAAAAGCGCGGTAAGAGGCAAGCTATAGTGGAAAGCCCCGCGGAACCGCCCTGCTGCCCGAGCGTAGGTTCATTGCGTTACACAGGAGAGACAGACATGGCCACCCGCCCGGACCATAATCCCGACAGCCTTCCCCCGCCCGACCGGATCGACCCCCAGTCCCCCGATGAGATGCCGCCGCCAACGACGCCGGACGAGGCGCCGATGACCGAACCCGACGAAATCACGCCCGTCGGCCCCGATTACGACCAGCCCGACAATGCGCCAACGGAACTGCCGCCCCCGCCCGATTGAGGGCGCGTCCGACGGTGGCAAAGGCTTGCAACGATACAAGTGTGCGCTTGCTGCAACATATCCACAATAAATTTGCGGCAGAGGGAACCATTTTGTTCGCTCGCTGAAAAATGACCATCTAGCGGCTGGACAGCCCCCTGCAAGCATGATTGAAATATGTCATCGATAAGACAGAAGAACAAATATCGGAGAGGCGCGGCTGACAAATAAGGGGGTCATCGTGCACAGGGTTCGCGCTAAGCTGGAATGGTTCAAAACGGTTATCCTGCCGCAGGAAGCCGCCCTTCGTGGCCGCCTCCGCAGGATCCTGCCGTCCACCCATGAACTGGAGGATATGGTCGCCGAGGTTCTTGCCCGCGCCTATGCCACCGAAAATTGGGAAAATGTGACGACAGGCCGCGCCTATTTGTTCACCATCGCCCGCAATCTCGTCATCGACACCGCCCGCCGCAACAAGGTGGTGAGCTTCGAAACCATCGCCGACCTGGAACTGCTGGGCGGGGAGAATAATATCGAGGCCCAGTTGCACGCCCGCGAAGCGCTGCGCCAGGTCGAAGCGATCGTCGAGTCGCTGCCGACCCAATGCCGCCGCGTCTTCATTTTGCGCCGCATCCATGAAAAATCGATGCTGGAAATAGCGGAGGAAATGTCTCTATCCGTCTCTACTGTTGAAAAACATCTGGCCAAAGCCATCGCGATAGTTATGCGGGCCTGGGCAGAACGTGAGGAAACGGACTTCGAGCGTGCAGGCGTCGGGACCAGGTTCGAACAGCGCAGACAGGGACTCGATCGAGGCGCAAGCCGCGCGCCTGCTGGCCCGGCTTAACGGCGATCCGTCGCCTGAGGACGAAGCCGAGATTTGCGACTGGGTCGAGAGCGACCCGCGCCACGCCATCGCCTTTGCCCGCGCCGAAGTCGCGTGGGAGGCAGCCGAGCGGCTGAAGAGCGCCGCCGCCGACATCACCCTGCCCCCGATGGCAGAGATCGTCAGCGAAGAGCAGCAGCGCCGCCTGTCGCGCAATATCATGATCGCCGCAGCCATCGCGATCCTGTTCTTCATCATTGCCGCCATCGTCACCATCCGGACTTTCAACGGGGTGGATCGTTACCAGACTGCCGTCGGCGAATTGCGCGATGTGCCACTGGACGAAGGATCGACCCTGCACCTCAACAGCGACAGCGAAGCGGAGGTGCGCTTCACCGCCCATGGTCGCAAGGTGCGCCTGTTCAAGGGCGAAGCGTCCTTCGACGTTGCGCAGGACGTGGAGCGACCGTTCGATGTCGAGGCCCGGTCCGCAGTGATTCGGTCTTCGGGCACGGCCTTCAACGTGCGAATGCGTCCGTCGATCGTCGAACTGACCGTGACCAAGGGCAAGGTCGTCGTCTATTGTAGCACGGGGACGCCGCATGCCGTCGCGGCTGGTGGCGGCGCGGTGATCCAGCCGCGCACCGTCGCGCTCACCAGCCTTGGCCCCAAGCTGGTTGATCAGCGTACGGCATGGCGTGCCCAGATGGTCGAACTGGACGGCGAAACGGTCGAACAGGCGGCCGGCGAGTTCAACCGTTACCGCGCCGCGCCCATATTGATCGGCGATTCCCGCGTGTCCGCCCTGCGCATCGGCGGTCGCTTCCCGATCGGGGGCAGCCGCGAATTCCTGTCGGTGCTGCAACTGAGCCTGCCGATCCGCGCCGTGCATGGCGAAGACGGGTCGGTCATGCTGCTATACCGCGACGAAGTGGCGAAGGCGCTGGCGGTCAATTAATCCGCGCTACATCGCATTGGCGGCGGCGTTCAGGGCATCCTCAAATGTCTCGGGCAACGGTGGCTGAACGGGGCGGTCGCAGCCTTCCTCCTTCATATGCGCGCGCAGCGCGTCCATCCGGCCCAGGTTCCAGCGCGCGAGCGGTACGCCGAGCGGACGGAACTCGGCGCGGTCGAACAATTCCACCACATAGGATTTGCAGAGATCGTCCACCTGATCGAGCGACAGCATGCCAAGGTTCATCACCATCGGCTTGCCCGGCACACCGTTGCGGCCGCGCACCAGATCAGTGACGTAGAGGCCGCCGCGAGGATCGATCAGCACCACGTCCGCCTCGCTCGAATCGATCAGCCGGTGGCTGGCGGCGTAGGGGGCGACGAATTCATGGGTGCGCCAGACGAGGAAGCCGCTGGCCAATATAGTGATGATCATGCCCATCATCAGCGGGCGGAGCGCGCCCTGCGGCCGGAAGCGCGCCCAACCCAGCCCTGCCAGCAGGCAGAAGGGACCAATAAATCCATGGGCATAGCGGAAGCCCCAGCCATAGCCCTGCGCCAGAGCGAGCAGGCAGCCGGCCACGCACCCCAGCGCCAGCGGCAAAGCGATTTCCTGCCCCCGAAGCATCCGGCGCCAGCGCATGCCGGCGATGCCGAGCATCGCGAGCGGGATCATCAGGATATTGTTCCAGGCGACATAGCGGGTCAGGTTGACAAGCGGCTGCCAGCGATCGCCCAGCCGCTCGAACAGGCTGCCTACCTTGTCCGCCACGCCGGCAGAGGGCCGGACGTCCATTGGCGCGCCGAGCGCATGCATCAGGAAACCGGGCCAGATCTTCGCCCAGATGATGACGATCGCCACCAAAGTCAGCACGTGGAAGGCCGCCACCGCCCAGCGGCGCGCCAGCAGCATCCACAGGATGAAGGGGGCGATGAAGATCGGCGGGAAATGCCATTGATGCAGGCCGGCCGCGATCAGGGCGACGACGCCCGCGCTGAGATGACCGACAAGGCCACCGCGCAGAACGAGCGCGAGCCAGACCATGTTGAGCGCAAAATGGCCGGTCATGGCATAGGGGGTCATGGCCGTGACCCAAAGCTGGCTGGACGAAAAGCCCAGCAACACCGTCACCCAGACCGCGTCGGGGCGATCGGGCATCAGGTGCAGCGCCACGCGCCACAGCGCGAACAGGCCCGCCATCAGCAGCGCTGGGCCTGCCAGATTGGGATCGCCCAATTGCCAGAAGAGCGCCTGGATCGCGCTGTTCACCGGTAGGTAGGCGGCCGTCCAGTAATCCGCCGCACCGAAGGGCGAGAAAAATTCTGGCATGATCGCGCGGCGATAAGGTTCCCATTCCATCGGGATCGGCCGGGCGAACAGCCCTTCGCGCATATAGGCGGCGGCGAAGCGGGCGACTTCCTCGTCCCGGCTGATCGCATAATCCTGAAACAAGGCATAATGGCCGGCCCATGCCGCCAAGCCGAGGAGGACGATAAGCGGCACGACGATGCGCGCGGTCGGGCGGGGAAGCGCAAAGCCCTTCCCTTCCGCCCAGGGTGCTGCGAGCGCGAGCAGCAGCAGCGACCCCAGCAGGGCCGGGAAATCCTGATCCAGCAGCAGGATGACGGCGAGGCTGACCCCCTGCCGATAGGTGACGTGCCAGAGGAAAGTCGCACCCAGCCATAATGCCAGCCCGATCGCTCCCGCCAGGAACAGGCGGCGCGCGCTGACGAAACTGGCCTTGTCGCCCATGGTCAGGCCTTAACCAAAGTCCGATTGACGAAGATGCCGTCCATTTCGACCAGCAGGGGAAAATGTCCCTTATTGTTGGCGAAAAAAGCGGAGGGGACGAAATCGCGCGCGTCCAGCCAGTCGATCATCGCGCGATAGCCGGTGCCGCCTTCATAAATGGGGCGAACGCCGAGTTCGGTCTGAACGCCGAGCATGTCGGAGAGGACAGCGCCCGCGCCTTCGCAGACCGACAGGTCGTGGCCCTGCGTATCCATTTTCAGGAATGGACGGGCGAAGCCATGCTGGGCTACCAGTTCAGGCAGCAGCGTGTCGAGGCGGCGGCATTGCATGTCCACCGTCTTGGTCACCCGGTTGCGATCGGCGAAGATGGCGTCCTGTTCGCCCGAGGGTTTCTTGAGCGAACTGAACTGGTCGGCGGCCATGATGTTGAAGCTGGCCGTGCCGTCGAAATCGGACAGGGCCATGTTGAACACATGCCAGTGGCGGTCGGACGCGGCCGCTTTCTGCAACTGCACAAACACGTCCGGGTTGGGTTCGAAGGAGAGGATCAGGCCCTGATAGCCGGCATCCTTGCGCACCATGGTCGCATATTGGCCGCGATTGGCGCCGACGTCGAACAGGCAGTCGACCGCGAAGGCCGACAAAAAGCGCTTCAATGCCTGAATTTCCGGATATTGATGGACGCGCCCGGCCAGCGCGAGGCGCAGGGCGAGTTTCCGGTCGGCCAGTTCGCGCAGATAACGGTTCATGCGCGTGCGGCCAGTACGGTTTCATAAATGCCGATGGTCGCCACCGCCATATCCTTCCAACTTCCCATTGCCTGTCCATAGGCGCGTGCCTGCGCCCCATAGCTCTGCCTGATGGCCGCGCTTTCGATCAGCGGCAAGAGGGCTTGGGCCAAAGCCGGCGCATTTCCCGCACGCGCCCGGACCGCGGCGCCATCCGGCAACTGGCCGAACATGCCGGCATCGGACGTCACCATCGCCTTGCCATGGTGGAGCGCGGACAGGAAGGCGCCGCTCGAATCGATATGGCGATAGGGGAAGACGATCATGTCGGCGCGCGCCATGTGGGCGTCCAGCCGGGGTTCGGTGAGGAAGCCGAAGTCGGTGGCCAGCCGGTCGGCGAAGCCCGCCTGCCCCACCATGTCGACCAAAGGCGCGACGTCCATGAAGGGTTTGCCGGCGAGGACCAGTTCGAAGGCATGGCCCCCGCGCCAAAGCTGGAGGCAGGCGTCTATCAGCA